>JAYVQJ010000267.1:0-9659 GCA_043777235.1 Planctomycetia bacterium | reverse complement strand
CTCGGCATTGCTGGCGATGCTGCCACATTTACTGAGCACCGGAGCCGACGTGCCGTGGTTGTCAGGCGCGGGATTGCTGCTCGGCATCTTTGCGGCGGGACTGTTGTCCGCATCGGCCGCAACTGCGGAAGCCGTGCGATCGCCGATCGTCGCGTCGCTGCGCGGCGAGTGATTCGACTGTCAGACTTGCGACGATGTCGGGTGGGACAAGCTCGCTTCGAGCGCCGGCCCACCAGAAAGCCCGCTGGAAAATATCTGGTGGGCCGGCGTGGCGAAGCGCCGCTTGTCCCACCCTACGGTCAGTCAGACTGTCGAATTAGCGAGTGATCGACAGCAGCCGCTTGGATTCATTGAGCACGAAGTCGACATCTTGGAATGGTTCAAAGCTGATGTCTTGCCAACGGACGAGGCCCGCTCCGTCGATCAAGAACGTGCCGTGCAGCGGCAGCTTCTCGAAGTCGTCGAAGGCTCGATATGCCTTGAACGTTTTGAGTTCCGGATCAGCGGCCAACGGAATCGGGAACGGCGTCTCTTTCGAGAAGTTCGTCACGGCGGTCGTCAACGACGGGACGTCTTCCGTACTGATGCCGACGATCGAAACACCCGCTTGCTGGAAGTCGTGTACTCGTGGAGCGAACTTTTGCAATTGCTCGACACAGTGCAGGCATCCGGCACCGAGATAAAAAATCGCGACGACCGGTTTCCCACGATACTCAGAGAGCGAGATCGTCTTCTCGCCAGGAGCCGGCAAGCTCCAGTCGATCGCGGGCGACGGCGACCAACGGAACGGGCCGATCGCATCGAGTGCGGGCCGCTCGCCAACATCGGTCGCGGGAGGAGTCGGCGTTCGCCAGTCGTCCGGCCAGCCTTGTTCCTTTGCGAAGGGAGCGAGTCGCGCGATCAATGTCGAATCGAGATCGGCGTGACCCGCGGTCACACGCAACTTCGCGAACGCGGCCTTCGCATCATCGACCTTGTTCATGCGCTTCAGCAAATCAACTTGCACCGCCAGCGGCGTGACTTGTGCGTCGGCGTTCGTCACGGCGGTCGCTAACGATTCGATGCACTTGTCGTGCTGTCCGCAGAGAAACTGATACTTGGCTTGTCGCAGCTTCGGGATGTCTCCCGCTTTGTCGAATTGCTCGCGAGCCTTGTCCGTCTCGCTGCGAGCCAGCAATTGTACGCCGCGTAGTTCGGCCGTGGCTTTCTCGACAGGCGCGATTGGCTCGCGCGCTTTCTTTAGCTTCTCTTCCTTTGCCTTCGCGATGTCCGCGTCGTTCTTGTTCGCCTCGCGCGCTTTCTTTTCTTCTTCGGCGGCTTCAGTCTGCGCTTTCGCTTCGAGCTTCGCGGTAATCGCGTCGAGTTGCTTGACGCACTCCTCCACTTGTGGGAACTCGCCGCGGTGATAATGAGCGACTCCGATCAACCGCAGCCGTTTGGTTTGATCCGCGTCTTCGCTGGTCGCTTCGAGGTACATCGTGTTCGACAGCGCGACGACGTCGTCCCACAACTCGAAGTTTTCCAGCACTTGAATCAATCGGTTGCGTCCCTGTTGGCCGCTCCCTTTGGTCAGCGAGTTGAATTTCGGATGCCTCGGCAGTTCGAGCAAATTCTTGGCGAGATCGAGTCCGGACTTGTGCCGTCCGAGATGGATCAAGTTGCGGACCAACCACTCCTGGTTGTGCGAGTAATTGTGAATCTGATCCGGCAAGACTCGGTCACGCATCATGTGAGCATGGTCGGCTCGGCCAGAGGCTTCTTGCTGCCAAACGGCATCGGGCCAGCGTTTCAGTTCCGAGTACGTGTGCCCCGGCATGTGCCACATGTGAGCGATCCGCGGCGCAGCCTGTCCGCAGCGAGCTGCCGATTCCAACGCCTTTTCGGACTTGATGTGGTCCCACAGATGAATGCGGTAGTGGTGCGTCGGGTGCATCGGTTGCTTTTGAAACACCTCACTCAACAGTGCGTCGACGGCGAATTGGCTGCTGATCGGGACGCTGCTCTTGCTTTGATACAGAAAAACGCACAGCAATGCCTTTGCTTCGATGTCGTCCGGGAACTCCATCAGGATTTTTTCGAGATCGCGGATGTACGCCTTGCGACGCTCATCGTCTTTGCGTTTGTCGTCCTTCAGATACTCGGCCAAGCCGTCGATGAAGAGCTGCTCGCGACGGCTCGCGGTCGCTTTCTTCTCCGTCGCCTTCGCGATGAACTTGGCTCCGCGCGTTCGATTCTCGATGTTCGAGTAAGCCATGCCCCAATACGCCATCGCACAATTCGGATCGAGCATCGCGACTTGGCGGAACGATCGCTCGGCCTCGAAGTACCAGAAGCCGTGCAACTGTCCGACTCCCTGATTGAAGAACGCTTGAGCGTCCGCGTTCGCCGTCGTGATTGGAAAGCTCACGTTGCCGGTGCCGCCCATCAAATACGCCGCCTGACGTGGCCCTTCGTTGAAGACCTCACCGTGCATCGAATGTCCCGGAGTCGGCGTCTCGAAGCTCATCGCTGAGACGTTCCAGTTCAAGGCTGCTGTCAAACATGCTGCCCACCATCGCCAACGCTTAGACATCGGACACCTCATCAACTCAAACGCGGTCTCGACGAAATCGTCCCCAATGAGTGCCATCTTTCTATCCGACCCTAACGGCCGATTCGAGCATTCGCTCCAGAATCGTGGAGAAGTGGAACCGATTGAGGCCGGTTGTTTCACCTCTGGACCACTCCTACAATCCGCCCCTTCTTTCGACTCGGCAGGAGCAATTCACGCATGTTTGAGAGCATTTCTAATCGTCTTCGCGGTGCCTTTTCGTTCCTCGGCGGCAAATTGACCGAGGCGAACATTCGCGAAGGGATGCAGCAAGTCCGCAAGGCGCTGCTCGAGGCCGACGTCAATTACGAAGTCGTCGATACCTTTATCAAGACGGTCACTGAGCAGGCGCTTGGCGAAGCGGTGCTCAAGTCGCTGCGCCCCTCCGAGCAGATCATCGGCATCGTCAACGACGAGTTGGTCAACCTGATGGGTCCGGTCGATCACTCGTTCCACTTTCAGAAGGACGGCTTGACGATCCTGATGATGTGCGGCTTGCAGGGGTCCGGCAAAACGACCACGTGCGGCAAGCTCGCCAAGATGCTCAAGGAACAGGGCAAGACGCCGATGCTCGTCGCGGCCGACTTGCAGCGACCTGCCGCCATCGATCAGTTGAAAGTCATCGGCGATCAAATCGGCGTACTGGTCCACGCGGAAGAGCCAGGCAAGAGCACTCCGCTGGCCGTCTGCCAGAACGGCATCAAGGAAGCCAAGCGACGCGGCGACATCAACGTCGTGATCCTCGATACCGCCGGCCGCTTGCACGTCGATGACGATCTGATGAAAGAACTCGAACAAATCGACAACAAGTGCCAGCCGCATCAGGTCTACCTCGTCTGCGACGCGATGACCGGCCAAGACGCCGTCAACAGCGCGAAGGCGTTCAACGAAGCGATGGAACTCGACGGCGTGATCCTCACGAAGCTGGACGGCGACACGCGCGGCGGCGCGGCGCTGTCGGTCAAGCAGGTCACCGGTGTGCCGATCAAGTTCATCGGCATGGGCGAGCAACTCGACAAGCTCGAACCGTTTCATCCCGACCGCATGGCTGGCCGCATCCTCGGAATGGGAGACATCGTCTCGCTGGTCGAGAAGGCGCAGATGCACCTCGACGAAGACGAGATGGCCGAAGCCCAAGCCAAGATGGCGGCGGGCAAGTTCACACTCAAAGATTTCCAGAAGTCGATGAAGCAAATCCGCAAGCTCGGCCCAATGGGTGAGATCATGAAAATGATCCCCGGCATGGGAGGCATGGTCGATGCGATGCAGAACTTCGGCGACCCCGACAAAGACATGAGCCACATCGACGGGATCATCAACTCGATGACCCCGTGGGAACGCGACCACCCCGGCAAGATCGACCGCAGCCGCCGCAACCGCATCGCTCGCGGCAGTGGCAGTGCCCCGAACGAGATCACCAATCTGCTCAAGCAGTTCGACGCCATGTCCGGCATGATGATCAAGATGTCGAACATGGGTTTTCTCGAACGGATGAAGGCTGTCCAAGATATCTCGAAAGGCGGAATGCAGATCCCCGGCATGGATGGCCCGATGCCCAAGCAACGCAGCGGCCGCGGCCCGGCCGACCCAATCGCCGCTCACGAAGCGCTCAAGAAAAAACGCAAAGCGGAACGAGATGCGAAAAAGAAAAATCGCCGCCGCTGAGAACTGCGTCCAGGTCAATCGTAGGCTAGCGCCCAGCGGCTGATTTGGCACAACCATCAACACGAATGTCGGAGAGCCAGAAATACAACAGCGGCATCCGGACGTGCTGATCGCATGGTGGAGTGCGCTTGGTCGACAGCAGTGGCACAACGTCACCGTAGAACGTCGTCGTTAGACCTTCCAAGGAGCACAAGTCGTGGCAGGGAAACCCAAGACCATCGACGAGTACCTCGCCGCTTTGAGAGATGACCAGCGAACCGCGCTGGAGAAATTTCACAAGATCATCCGGGCGGCAGCGCCGCAGGCGGAAGAGTGCATCAGCTACGGGTTCGCTGCGTTTCGGCTCAATGGAAAACCGCTGGTGGGGTTCGGTGCAAGTGCGAAGCACTGCGCCTTCTATCCGATGAATGGCTCCACGGTGGCTGCGTTCCAGGAGGAACTCAAGAACTACGACACCAGCAAAGGGACCATCCGGTTTGCCGCATCGAAACCGCTTCCGGCCGCGCTGGTGCGGAAGCTAGTCAAAGCTCGGATCGTGGAGAACGGCGGCTGATCTATGCGCGTGTCAGCAGGACACGGCAGGAATTGATCGGTTTCAAGCGGCCGAAATGCGAGGCATGGAATGCCTCGCCTACGTAGCTCAGTCATTCCATGACTGAGATTCAGAGCGTCGCCAAAGCTTCGACCACTGCGAAGTCGCGCTTCTCATCGCGGCGCAGTTTCGCCGCCGCGTGATCGGGATCGTGATCGCACAAGGCCCACCAGCCTCGATCGGCGCAAGTTCCCAGAACTTCCGGCTTGATGCGGCGCAGCTTCAGCAGTTCGAGGTCATACGCGATGCACCACAGTGACGGCAGATGCCGGAACGTCGGACAGATGTCGCCCAGATAGATCGCTCCCTCGCCGCCGCTTTCGATGACGACGGCCTGATGAGCTTCCGTGTGCCCGCCCGTCATCCACGCGCGAATGCCGGGGACGATCTCGACGTTGCCGTCGATCAGCCGCAACTGCCCCGCCTCTTTGAGCGGCACGAAGTTCGGCTGATGATACGCCGCGCGGAGTTCCGGGTACTCAGCCGTCGCTGTCGCCCATTCGTGACGCTGCACAACGTACCTTGCTTTGGGAAACGTCGGGACCGCTCGGCCGGAGGCATCGAATCGAGTCGCCCCCCCGGCGTGATCGAAGTGCAGATGTGAGAGCACGACGACGTCGATGTCGTTCACCGTCAGACCGGCGGCTGTGATACTCTCGACCAACGGTTCGCCCGGATCGGACGAAAAATTGCTCCGTTCCTTTTCGGTCATTTTTGAGCCATATCCGGTGTCGATCAGCACGTTCTCGCGGCCGGTGCGAACCAGCACGCAACTGGTTCGCTGGTGAATGCGGCTCTTCTCATCGACGGAGATGTACCGCGTCCAAACCGTTCGCGGCACGACGCCGAACATCGACCCGCCGTCGATCCAATAGTTGCCGCCCGAAATCGTCCGCAATTCAAAGTCGCCGAGTTGCATGGTCACATCCTTCGGAGATTCAACGCAAAGTCGCGAAGACGCCAAGGAAGGCAAAGAAGACAGGGTTCCTTGCCGAGTCTTTGCCTCTTCGCGTCTTTGCGTCAGACTTCGCTCCAACTTTAGCGGTCGTTGTTCGCAATGTCGTCAGCATCACAAGTGAGTGGAACGAACTGAATGGCTTCGTATTTCAAGTACAAAAGTCCTGCCGATGTCGTTGCGGATGCCGCGCGGCTGGGTCTGTCGCACATCGCGATGTCCGACGATCTGTCGGTCATGTTTCAGCCAATCGAGGTCGGCGGCCGCACGGTCGGCAACCGCTGGGCGATTCAGCCGATGGAAGGCTGCGATGGAACGCTCGATGGATTGCCGGATGAGTTGACGTTTCGCCGCTACCTCCGCTTCGGAGCCGGCGGGGCGAAGCTGATCTGGGGCGAAGCGACGGCCATCGCCGATAACGCCAGGATGAACCCTCGGCAGTTGTGGCTGCACGACGGATCCGCTTCCGCGATTGAAAAGATGTTGGCCGATTGCCGAGCGGCACACCGCGAAGCGTTCGGTCACGACCGCGACTTGTTGCTTGGTCTGCAACTGACGCATTCGGGGCGATTCAGCTTTCGGCGGCCGTTGCTGGCGACGCGCGATCGGATTCTCGATCCGCTGACACGAGACAAATCGACCGGCCGATTCGTCGATGCATCGACTCCGCTGCTCAGCGACGATGATTTGAAACGGATCGAGGATCAGTACCTCGCGGCTGCGAGGCTGGCCGCGCGGATTGGTTGCGACTTCGTCGATATCAAACAGTGCCACCGGTATCTGCTGTCCGAATTGCTCGCGGCGAAGAATCGGCCTGGTGAGTACGGCGGCTCGCTGGAGAATCGCACTCGGCTGGTTCGCAACGTCATCACTCGCATTCGAACGGAACTGCCGACGCTGTTGATCGCCTCGCGGTTCAACGCTTACGACGGCATCCCGTATCGCGGCGAGGGCGCGGACTTCATCGGAGCCCCCTGCCCTCACGAGTTGCCGCTGACGACCGCATTCGGCACCGATCCGAACGATCATCTGCGGGACGATCTGGCTGAGCCGCTGCAACTCGCGCGCTGGCTGCGCGAGTGGGGAGTCGGATTGCTCAACGTGTCGCTCGGAAATCCGTATGCGAATCCGCACTTGGTCCGCCCCGCTGAGTATCCGCCGGTGGATGGCTACAAGCCCCCCGAACATCCGCTGTTCGGAGTCGATCGCCACTTCCGGATCACGGCACGAATGCAGGAAGAAGTTGCCGCCCAATGTAGCCCTCTCGTTCCGCGAGAGGATCAGCCGAACGTGCCATCGACGTCCGATTCTTCCTCCACATCAACCGCGCGCACGGCTTTCCTGTCGCGGAGCGACAGGGCTACGTTGCCGGTCATCGGTAGCGGCTACAGTTGGCTGCAAGACTTCGTCCCACAAGCCGCCGCTGCGAATGTGTCGCTCGACCGAGCCGCCTTCGCGGGACTTGGCCGAGGAACGCTGTCACAGCCCGACTTCGTGAAGCAACTGGCCGATACCGGTCGTCTCGATCGCAAGCGTGTCTGTCGCACGTTCTCGTACTGCACGAACCTGATGCGGACCAAAGATCATCCGCTCGGTCAGTACGCCACCGGCTGCCCGCCGTTCGACAAAGAGGTCTATGGACCGCTTTGGAAAGAAGCGGAAGGAAAACGAGGACGACAGGAAAACAGCGACGCATGAATCAGATGCGTTTGCTCTACCGGCCCGCGTCGGTGAAGACGGTACGCTTAGCGCGTCGGCGAAATAATTTGCCCCACCATTTTCGCCAGCGAGAGGGGCGTTTGGCTCGGATGCGTTCGCCGTTGAGGAAGCGTGCCAGGTCGGCGACGAATGCTTCGACCGAGTAATACCGCTCGTCAGGATCGCGGCGGATCGCTTGCAGGATGATCGTTTCCAAATCGCGCGGAATCTCGTCGTCGATCCGTCGCGGAGCGATCGGCCCAGTGGTCGTGATCGCTGTGATCATCGCCGCTCGATCCGTTGCCTCGAATGCCGCTCGGCGAGTCACGAGTTCGTACAACGTGATCCCCAGTGAATACAGATCGCTCAGTTCATCGAACCAACCGCTGAATCGTTCGGGAGCCATGTAGCGCAGCGTGCCAGCGAGTCCGCGACCTTCCGCACTGTCCGGCGGATCGAGCGGCCGCGCGAGTCCGAAATCGGCGACCCAAGTTTTCCCGGAGCGATCCAGCATCAGATTCGCGGGCTTGATGTCGTTGTGCAGAACTCCCTGCCGATGCGCGTAATCAAGTGCCTTGCCGGCTTGAGCCGCAATGCGTGCAAACAGCCGCCACGAGTTCCGCCGCAGTCCTTTGAGTTGCGCACCACTTCCTGCATTTACTTTGTCGATCGCCGCAGCGGCGCTCTTCATGTCGGCAGTTGACTCACGAGACTTGTCCCCCTTCTTCGCGAGGTCCGAGCGATCCGACGCTTTCCGATGTCGCTCGATCTCCGATTCAAACAGCAGCGTGTCGGTTTCGCTGAGTCGCTTCAGAATCCAATCGAGGCTGATGCCGTCGATGTACTGCATCACGTAAAACGGATGGCCGTCATCCTCGCCCGAACCGAGCAGCGGGACGATATGCGGATGCTTCAAAGTCTCGACGGTCTTGGCTTCTTGCTCGAAGCGTTCGCGCCAATGCGACATCGCGGCCATGCGCCACGGGAACCATTTGACGGCGACTCGTTCATCGTTGGCACCTCGCCGCGCTTCAAAGACGACCCCCATTCCGCCCCGTCCGATCTCGCGAACGATGCGGCAATCGCCGAGCCGATCGAACGACAACTCCTGCGGAATCCCCCGTTTCATTGCCGGTGCATCGCGGTCACGCTTGCTGACTTCCATCGCCAGGATCACCGGGAACAGCTCGCGAATTTCATCGGCCAGCGCGGGGTGAGCTTCCGCGTACTGCTCGATGGACGCCGGTCGGCCGTCGCGCAATTGATCGGCGAAGACACTTGCCAATCGTTCGAGTTGCGAGGCTTGTTCGTCGTCGGTTGAGGGGGCGTCGCGGTTCGCCTCGCCAGATTTTGCGGGCGGTCGTTTCATGGCTTCTGCCCCGCGCGACGGAGTTCCTCGAAGCCCGGCAAGCGTTGCAAAATGTCCTTCAACCGCGCGAGTGCTCGCACATAACGGACGCTCGCGGCCTGCTCGGTGAGCTGCAAGACCTCGGCGGTTTCGGTGTTGCTCAGCTCTTCAAAGTGCCGCAGCGCGAGCACCTCTTGATCGAGTTCGCTGAGCGTCTTCAACGCGACATTGAGCTGCGTCGAAAGTTCCGCTCGCAACAACGCTTGGCTGGGTGATGTCAGTCCGCCGAGCAGATGCTCGGCCAACGAGAACGACGTCGATCCGGGATCCCAGCCACTGAGCGCCGTCGCTTCGCGCGTCGCATCGCGCCGTTCGCTTTGCAGGTGCCGCCGATGCACGTCGATCAAAGTCTGGCTGACGATCATGCGGAACCAAATGAACCGCGAGCCTTCGGACTCGCGCTTGAGATGCTCGGCACGAGCCGCCGCGCTCAGCCACGCTTCTTGCAGCACGTCGTCGGGATCGACACGCCCTTGCAAGCGAGCATCCATCCGAAAGTTGACCAGCCGCCACAGACGCGGCCGAAACAGATCAAACAATTCCGCCATCGCGGTCGTGTCGCCGTCAGACGCTCGCTGAGTCAAATCTTCTTCCGAATTCGGAGTCTTCAAGGCCGGTGCCCAATCTTTGGAAAATGGTCGCTGCCCACGCTCGCAATAAACCCGGCTGAACCTGTTTCGGGTCGGGCGAGTACCGTGTCACAGCCTGATTTTCGGAATCAGCAAATTAGCCGTCACGCGCTAGCGTCCGG
>JAYVQJ010000266.1:0-2489 GCA_043777235.1 Planctomycetia bacterium | reverse complement strand
ACAGGCCACCCGAACAGGTCGGTCCAGAAGCTTCCGACTTCAATCCTTGATATTGAAAGTTGATGCTCAGCAGCATTAACCCCAATCAATTCGCAAATGTGACGGTAGGCTTCGTTAATTGCTGTGAGCCGAGAAGTGACAGTCTCAACCGTCGCTGGCGCGTCGAAAACCAAGACGATCCGTCCGTGTAATCCATCCGAAGTGGCGTCGCCACTAGAAAGGTTGTTCGCGATTACGCGTAAAGTTTCACGAAATGTCGTGACTGCTGCATGTGTTCGATGAGCTTGAATGACAAGCCGAACGGCTCGATCCGGAGCATTCTTGTCATGGAAGTATTCGTTGAAGTGCCACTCAACATCTCGAAGATGTTGGATGACATGAAGCGATTCCACATGAAGCTCAGGTGAAAGACTCTCAAATCGGCTTATTGAATTCCGTAACGACGTAAACAGTTCGGGCATCGAAACAGAACTTGCGGCTGTGCGAACGGCATTACAAACTTCCTTGGAGAACTCTTGGCATCGGCGAGTGACATGCGATGCGTCATTCAAATTGATCGTCAGGTCGGCAACCTTACTTGCGACTTCATCGTACAGCTCTGAAAACGCCGCAATCTTACCGACCGAGTATTCGGTTTCCTGCAAGGTCGCAACATACTTCTCAATTGTCGAAACGACTTGAATTGTCAGCATCTTGATTCGTCGCTCCATACGAAACGAGCCACCCAATCGGGTGGCTCGCTGCGTTTCAAACTGAATTGCAAGACACGCGAGCCGCGTGCCCCACGGATGACGATTATCTCACGGCTCCTTCGATCTTGGCTTTCTTGCCGCCTTCGAGGTCGTCGGTGCGGGTGATGCAGACTTGGGTGGTCAGCATCAGGGCGGCGATCGAGGCGGCGTTGGACAACGCGCTGATGACGACCTTCGCGGGGTCGATGATGCCGGCTTTGAACATGTCCACGTACTCGCCGGTGTTGGCGTTGTAGCCGATGTTCGTGTCCTTTTGCAGAACTTCGTCGGCGACCACGCTGCCGTCCACGCCGCAGTTGCCCACGATCTGGCGGATCGGGGATTCCAACGCTCGGCAGACGATCTCGATGCCGATTTGCTCGTCGCCTTTGGCCTTCACCTTGCGGATCGGCTCGATGCAACGCAGCAGGGCCACGCCGCCGCCGGGGAGGATGCCCTCTTCGACGGAGGCTCGCGTCGCATGCAGCGCGTCTTCCATGCGGGCTTTCGTCTGCTTCATTTCGGTTTCGGTCGCGGCTCCCACCGAGATGATCGCCACGCCGCCGGTCATCTTGGCGAGACGCTCTTGGAACTTCTCGCGGTCGTATTCGCTCTTCGTCCCTTCGATCTGCGTGCGGATTTGATCGACGCGAGACTTGATCAGCTTCTGGTCGCCGGCTCCGTCGATGATCGTGCAGTTGTCCTTGGTGATTTCGACCTTCTTGGCTCGGCCGAGCTGCTTGAGCTCGACGCTCTCCAGCGTGATGCCGAGGTCTTCGGAGATCAGCGTGCCGCCGGTCTGCACGGCCATGTCGCCAAGCATCGTCTTGCGGCGATCACCAAAGCCTGGAGCCTTCACGGCCGCGATTTGCAGGATGCCTCGCAGCTTGTTGACGACCAACGCGGTCAGAGCTTCGCCGTCCACGTCCTCGGCCACGATCAACAGCGGCTTGCTGGACTGAGCGACCTTCTCCAACAGCGGCAGCATGTCTCGCAGGCTGCTGATTTTCTTCTCGAACAACAGGATGAAGCAGTCTTCCAGAATGACCTTCATGTCCGCCGGGCTGGTCACGAAGTACGGGCTGATGTAGCCCTTGTCGAACTGCATGCCCTCGGCGAGCGTCAGTGTGGTGGAGTTGCCTTTGCCTTCTTCGACGGTGATGACGCCGTCGCGGCCGACCTTCTCCATCGCGTCGGCGATCAGGTCACCGATCTCTTTGTCGTTGTTCGCCGAGATCGAACCGACTTGAGCAATCTCGCTCTTGCTGGTGACCGGCTTGACCATCGACTTGAGGTGCGCAATCGCCGCTTCCACGGCCTTCTCGATGCCGCGACGCACGACCATCGGGTTCGCACCCATCGAGACGGAGCGGAGGCCCTCGTCATAGATGGCTCGTGCGAGCACTGTCGCGGTCGTGGTGCCGTCACCGGCGACGTCGCTGGTCTTGGTCGCGACTTCGTTGACCAGCTTGGCACCCATGTTCTCATACGGGTCGTCAAGTTCGACCTCTTTGGAGACCGTCACGCCGTCTTTGGTGACGACCGGGTTGCCAAAGTTTTTGTCGATGATCACGTTTCGGCCAGTCGGCCCCATCGTGACCGCGACGACGTCGGCCAACTGCTTCACACCACGCTGCAATTTCAGCCGCGCTCGGTCATCAAACAGAAGTTGCTTAGGCACGGGATAGCTCCTGATTAGGTCAAATCCGGCATTCGCCAGAAGGTTGGATTCCCAATTACCCCGAAGGGGTTTCGTCT
>JAYVQJ010000265.1:0-2492 GCA_043777235.1 Planctomycetia bacterium | reverse complement strand
TTTCACGTCAACACGACCCAGGCTTGGTTGCTGGTCGCGGCAGCGCTGCTCGTTGGCTTGGGAATCGGACTGGTGGTGGCTCGCTGGGTGAATCGCCTGTGCGTGGCTCCGCCGCGCCGCGTGGAAGCCAGCGTCACCGCGATACTGAGTGGCGGGCTGTTTGCGCTGGCGACGTTTCTGATCGTGTTCCTGGAATGCCAGTACATCGGCGAAGTCAAACCGGACCTCGCGTGGCGATACGGTCGGTTGATCGCGCATCTGGGATTACTCACCCTGCTGATCGCGGCGACGGCGACCGACCTGCGCGAGTACATCATCCCGGATCAGATCACGATTCCCGGCATCGTGCTCGGTGTCTTGCTGGCGGCGGCGGCGGGAGACGTGCAGCTCATTCACGTTTGGATCAACTGGAATCTCGATCCAGACATTCTCCGGCTGTACGGACCGGAGATTCCGGGCTGGTTGCAACCGCATCCTCACTGGCACGGACTCGCATGGAGCCTGGCGGGGATCGCGACCGGAGCCGGCGTGACGTGGCTCGTGCGAGGCATCTCGTCGTTCGTCCTCGGCGAAGAGGCAATGGGCTTCGGCGACGTCACGCTGATGGCAATGATCGGCAGCTTTCTCGGTTGGCAGCCGATGCTGTTCGTCTTCTTGCTCGCTCCGTTTTGCGGATTGATCGTCGGTGTGATCGCGAAGTCGTTGCTCAATCGTCCTTACATTCCGTATGGCCCGTACCTCAGCGCGGCGGCGATCGTGGTGATGCTCAGTTGGAGATGGATTTGGTCTTGGGAACCGACCCCGCGCGTCTCGATCCGCAAGCTGTTCGGCGATCTTCCCAGCTTAGCGATCTTGTCCGGCGCATCTCTTGTGCTGCTACTGGTGCTGCTGAGCATCGTCCGCTGGTGGCGTGGCGGCGCTCGCGAGACCGAGTCCACCGCAACATCGGCCAACGATTGAGTGTTTGCTGGCATCTCCGTTCGTCGCGCGTCATCTCACGAACTAGAACTGCTTGCTTTTGATGAGCGATCGAGAGCCGCGATCTCAGAGTCAATTGAATTCAGGATGGTTCTCGTCGCTTTCGCCACCAGTTGGGGCGACGGCTTCCGTGTCCGACGGCGTACACCAAAACCACTTCAGCGAAGATTTCAAAATAGACCACATAGCGAAACCGCCGCAGAACCGCGCGACGGATGTTGCTGCCTTTCGGTGCGAATTCATAACGAGCAAAGGAGTCAGGCATCTCGGAAATGCTTTGTAGTGTCGTCTCGTAAAGAACCTGAAAGTCATCACCGAGACCGAATCGGACATCTTCAAACGAGTGCGCGGCGGCGAGAGCTTCGGCTTTTGCCTCATCGAGAATTCGGAGCTTCATGGCTGGGACTTTCGCCGCCGTTCTTGAAGCGAGTCCTTCATCTCAGCGATCGTGTTCTTCCAGTCGTGAGCCACGAACTCGCCGGAACGAACTTTGGCGGCGCGTTCGGCGATGATCGCTGCCATCTCCGCCCCATCTTCAATGTCCTCGTCCCCCTCAACACGATCCAAAATCTCGTAGGCCAGAACTTGCTGGTCTTGCGGACTCAGTTGTGTCACGGTGGATCGCGCTTCGTCAATCGTGATTGGCATGTCTCATTCTCCTGAGTGATATCATTTTGGCATTTGCGGTAGAGCTACTTGATTGGTTCCGACGCCACGCCGTCGAGCGCTGACGCGATCTCACCTGCGAGCCGACGCAGAATATCGTAGTCTGCTGGCCCATTGCACCCGGCCGATAGAACCACGGATGGCGGTGACCGTTCGACCGATACATAAACTGGCTGGCCTGCCACCCACAATCTCCACACCCTCCCCTTACGAGTCCGCTCAATCCGTTCTGAAGCTGCAGCCAAGATAGCGTCTATCGCATTCAACGCAGCATCGTCATCAACCTCCAGGAGCACCTCACATGCTGGACCAGCCACTTCGTGTCTCCTTCATGCGACTATCTCACGAACAAGAACTGTTTGCTGTTGATGAGCGCCCAGAGCAGGTCTTCGTAGCACTCTTTCGGCGAGCCGGCTTGTTCGAGGAATTTCTGGCTGGCGGCGAGTTCGGCGTCGCTCGGTGGGCGGCAGAGCGCGGCGAGGTACAGGTCGCGGACGATGTCGGCGTGAGGTTTCGGTTGGCCGTCGGCGGATTTGAACGCCAGTAACGTGGTGATGCGGCCTTTGGCGTCGGAGATCTTGTTGGCGAGGATGTCGCCGTTGAGCGTGTGCAGGGCTTGCGCGAGGTTCTCGTCGGGCGAGCGTTCGCATTCGCAGACGCTGGCTCGTTTCGGCTTCGCGAAGACGTTGAGGAAGAAGTCGGGGTACTCGGCGTCGGGGAGTTCGATCGCCTTCGTGCCGAGCGGCAGGTTCTTGAATTTCGTTTGCGTGCCGGCGGCGCGGTCGATCGCGTCGAGCAGCGCTTCGGCCGAGAGGCGTTTGACTCGGTAGTAGGCGTAGAAGCGGCGG
>JAYVQJ010000264.1:0-2492 GCA_043777235.1 Planctomycetia bacterium | reverse complement strand
AACCGCTGATCTCCCAAGCAAATCCCTTGCAACTCATCCGCGATTCCCTCGCACATCGTCACGCTCCTGAAAACTTGGCAGATCAAAACTGCCAATCTCCCCGGCGCAAATCTCGTGCCACAGGACTCGGTCGTTTGCAGAAGTTGTGTATAAATGACAGGCTGCGCGACCCCCGGCTAATCGCTGGCAAGCCTCCGGCTTGAACGCAAACAACAATCATCGCGGTCCGAATTCCTGTTTTGCCCCCGAATCGTCTTGGGGGGATGACGCTCATTCGTCTACTGTCCCGCGCGGTGCGGGGGCCGAGGACAGATTCTTGGGACGTCGTCTCGTATTGCTGATGCTCTGTTGGGCCTCCGTCGCTTCGGGCTGCTTCAGCTCGAAGTGGGGGATGGACAACGGCGCGTATCAGAAGAAGTACGATCGGCCGTACTCCGACAACACGCTGAAGAAATGGGAGCGGATGGGGCGACAGATGATCGACGCCCGGCATGTCGCGGGTGACAGCGGCGTGTACATCGGCGGAGCGGCCAGCAATTTTCGTCAGAATCCGGCGGCGGGATTTGAAGTCGGAGTGACCAACTATTCGAAGCCGTGGCTGTCCACGAAACTGGCTCTGGCCGGGCAGCTCAATTCGGGAGCCTCGAACGGATTCGTGGGTGTGAACACCGCCGTCCATGTCTCGACTCCGACTCGTATCGCTCCGTTTGTCGGAGCCGGCCTGTTCGGTGGAGTTGATGTCTCGACGGTCATCAATTCACTCAACAATGAAGAGAGCACGGACACGCAGTTTCTCGGTGCGGTCTATCCGGAAGCGGGCGTGCATGTCTGGTTGAATGGCCGCACGCGGCTGACCGGCAGCGCAAGCTATTGGGTCACGTCCGCCGGTCACGACAAAGACTTCTGGTACTACGGCCTCGGCCTGACACTCGGTTTCGGTCCGGACGCGAAGCCGATCGACATCGGGCAATTCAAGCGTGAAGACGAATACGTGAATCGACTGATGGATGGCCGCGCCGAGCGAATGACCCGCGAAGCCGCGGCAGCTCAAGATTCGGCGGCGGATTCGGCAGTCACTCTGACGGCGGGTTCTGCCGACGAAGTCCCTGTCGAACAAAGCTCGGCAACCTCGGAGAATCAGCCGAGTCAGGAAGCGATTGTCGTCCCCGAACCGCCATTGGAATTCGACGGCGTGTTATCGAAGCCGTTGATCCTGCCACCTCCGCCGCGCAAATCGGATCGCTGAGAAAAGTAGACGAGTCACTCCGTGACTCGAATGTTCCGGTCACGGAGTGACCGGTCTACGTTGCGGTCTACTTTGCCGCCTGCTTCCGCCGCAGTAATTGTCGGGCTATGTTGATCGGCTGACAGCTCGATGGAATTTGACCAAGGCGGACGACATGTACTTTCGCAGAGTCTTCGTGGGATTGGATCTGGAACTGCTCGACTTGAACTCGGAAGAGTTCATCCCGGAAACCGCACGGCGCTTGGTCGCACGAGGCATCGAGATCGCAGCAGCACAGCGCGGCGAACTGTATCTCTGCGCGGTCATCGACGGACTCGATCTGACTCAAGTCCCTGCGACGCCTCAACAAATCAGCGCGTTCGGCGGGATCTTGTCCGAACGGCTCGATGTGCTGGCCGATGAAGCTCGCGAGGCAGGAGTCGATTGCGAGACATCGTTGCTCGGTGGTGTTGTTGCGACAGAACTGCTGGCTCAAGCAAATGACTGGTCGGCGCAGTTGATCGTGATCGGTGCCGGCTCTCAGCCGAGCCAACTGGGACCGACGGCATTGAAACTCATCCGAGAGGCCAAGTGCCCCGTCTTGATCGACAGACCCGTAGCCCGTAGCCCGAAGCCCGAAGCCAACGACGAAGATTCCGAACCTCCGCATGTTCTGCTCGCGGATGACCTGAGCGATTCGTGCGGCGACAGGCTGATGACATTTGTCGGCAGCGGGTTGTGGCGCGACGCGAAGTGTTGGCTGACTCACGTCGTTGAACCGGATCGCTGGCCAGAAGCGTGGCGCGGCGGCATCTCGAATGAGGAACTCGCACGGCAACAAGCTTCGCGAGTGGAATCTGCTCGCTCAAAACTGCACGAACAACTCGTCCCGACCGATCACCGCACGATGACCTACGGCATCCTGACACACGTCGCCGACGGCGATTTCGTCACGACTCTGCGACACCTGATCGACGAATGGAAAATCGATCTGCTTGTCTGCGGCCCCGGTTCGCAAATGGATGCTCTGTTGCCACACATTCCGTGCTCGCTGCTTTGTTTTCCCTAGCCCCCAGCCCCTAGCCTCTAACCCCTCCTCATGATCTACCTCGACAACCACGCCACGACGCGAATCGCTCCCGAAGTGCTGGCCGCGATGCTGCCGTACTTCTCGGAGGAATACGGCAATGCGGCGAGCGTCAATCATGCTTTCGGCTGGCGAGCGGCCGAAGCGGTCGAGCGTGCTCGTGGACAGGTCGCTCGGCTG
>JAYVQJ010000263.1:0-2496 GCA_043777235.1 Planctomycetia bacterium | reverse complement strand
CGGCTAGCGCCGTGCCGCTCACACGACTCGAGATGCCGGTGGGGCGGAAACGCAAATCGCTTCCCACGTCTTGCATCGCTGGTTCGTCTGAGTATCGTGCTGGTCATGTCGTTTTGCCTGGGGTGGGAAACATGACGGACGAGCAGGCTCAGTCGTGGTATGTCAAAGCGAGTTTCGGTGCCGAATGGGGACCGATGTCGCTCGACACGCTGTGTGAGATGGCTGACAAAGGAGACGTCGCTCACGGCGACTTGGCTCGCTGCGGCATCCACGGCGAATGGCAGTCGGTCATGACTGTGCTGGAACAATCACCGACCTCCGAGTTCACAACGGACTTCGAGCCAGAGGCGGCTACCGCAATGCCACAGGATCAAGAAACGCAGAGCCTGCCCATCGAAGAGTCGTCTGCTGCGGAAGTTGAACGGGAAATTGAGCCGCCTCGTCGGCCAGTCCAACGCCGTCCCGGCGCGTTGCTGAATTGGTCGAGCTATTGGAGCCCCGATTCGGCGGTCACTCGCGAACCGGTGGCGGTGCCGCGATTTGTTCCCGAACCAGAGGAACGCTTCTCGCACGCGGCCGCGATTGATACCGATGCAGCGCCGGAACTTTCCGATGCAACAATTGCGTTGACAGATCAAGAACTCGAGGCCAACGACGAGACCGACGGCGATCACATTCCAGCAAATGGCTCGTTCGCCGAACTTGAGGGTTGGAAGCACGAACGTTCCATGCGACTGGATCGTCTTCTGAAAATCGTTGCCGAGCGGGAATCGGCTGCCGCAGAGGCCGCTTGCGAAGCGGAAGCCGAACGCCTGGGATCAGCAACCGATTCCACGGACAGCGATTCGCCGGCCGCCGATATCGAGCACTCACAGCCAACCGAACCGAACCGTGCCGCGACTGTGATGACGTCCAAACGCCGCGCCGCCGCGCAACAGGAATCGTGGGAACAAACGCTCGAACGCTGGAAGCGATCTCTTCCTGATCCGAAAGTCGCACTCGTGTTGTTGCTCTTGCCGTTGGCGGCATGGTGGTGGTGGCCGTCATCCGACGCGGCCATCGCCGAGTCCTATCAGTCGATGTACCGCGAGCTGTTGGAGCTTCGCGAACGGCCGAACGACAAGACCGGCATGGAAGATTTCCTCGCACGGTCACAAGCAGAACTTGACCGAGTCATTCCGGGACTCAAAAAGCGGGCCTCACCGGCCAAGCCAGAACTGCAATGGCTCTTGTGGATGGGCCAGGATTGCTTGCGGCCGATGTTGAAACAGCCGCGACAAGCCGACACCAAATCGGAAGTGACGTTCAATCAATTGATGCGCGAATGGAAGCGTCGGCACGATCCCAATTCCGAGCCGCCTGACGCCGCGTCATCCGGCGTCAACGAGGCTGATTCTCACGGTCGATCGGCAGCAAGCGTGCCCGCGCCCGCGAAACAACCAGGTCGTGTCCTATTTTCAATGTAGCCCGACGTCGCCGACGTCGGGAATAGCCGACTTCGGCGAAGTCGGCCTACAAATTAGGACACGACCAACAACCAGTTCATGATTTGCCAGCCGAAAAGGACGATGCCGACTTGAACAAGTCACCGGCGCGTTTTCGGTCGCCGTCGGATGCCTTCGGTCACGGCAAGTGTCGTCGCACGGTATCGAGCATCGCCGCGTGCAGGTGACCGTTCGTGGCGAGAATGTGCGTCTTCGCCAGCGGCAGCGGGCCGCCATCGCAGGTCGTGACAATTCCCCCGGCCTCTTCGACGAATAGTCGACCGGCGGCGAAATCCCACGGCGAAAGTTCGTACTCGAAGTACGCTCCGAGTTGACCGCAGGCGACCATGCACAGGTCGAGCGTTGCGGCTCCCAGACGGCGGATGCAGTGGATGTTGTGGCCGAAGAGTTCGCGCATCGCGTTCAACGTTGCTTCCATCATCGCACCGCGGTCGTAATAGAAGCCGAGTCCAATCAGCACCTCGTCGAGCCGGCGATGCTCCGAGACATGCACTCGCTGGCCGTTGTGAAAACTCCCCTGCCCGCGCGACGCGATGAAGCTGTCGCCGCGAGCGGGATTGAGGATCACTCCACAGACCGGCTGGCCGGCTCGGTAGTACGCGACGGAAATGCCGAACTGCGGAATGCCGTGCAGAAAATTGTTTGTGCCGTCAATCGGATCGATGACCCACAAATGCTCGGCAGTCGCGTCGGCCGAATGCGCTTCCTCGCCCAAGATCGCGTGATCCGGAAACTCACGGCGGATGATCTCGACGATCGCATGCTCGGATTCGACATCGGCCACCGAGACCCGGTTGTAGCTCGGCTCCCCCGGCTTCGTTTGGCTGGCGACGTTGGCGAAGTCTCGAAAATGTCTGAGCGCGACTTCCGCTCCGGCATGGGCGGCGGCTTCAGCGGTTCGTAGTTCGGGAGACATCATCAAGCACGATTCCGAAAGACAGTCTCACACGCATTCCGAAAATTAGCCGCGCGGCGCTAGCCCCGGTTCATG
>JAYVQJ010000262.1:0-9692 GCA_043777235.1 Planctomycetia bacterium | reverse complement strand
GGTCTCGATGACTCGACCCACCCTACCTCTGATGCATTTCAAAGAGACATCCCGATGTCCGTGCTTCTCGAATCACCACCGCTCATCGCGCGAACCGCGCCACCGGAATATGTCCGCATGCAGTCGCTGCCGTTCGTCAAGTTGAAGCACGTCTCGAAGGGTTTCGGTTCGGGATCGCAACGGCGGCAGGTTTTGAGAGACTTGAACCTCGACATCGCACGGGGTGAATTCGTCGCGATCGTCGGCTACTCCGGTTCTGGCAAGACGACGTTGATCTCGCTGTTGGCGGGATTGATTCGACCAGATGAAGGGTCGGTGATCATTGACGGCGCGGAAGTGACCGGCCCCGGTCCCGATCGGGGCGTCGTGTTTCAGAATTACTCACTGCTGCCGTGGCTGAACGTCTTCGACAACATCGCGCTTGCGGTCGATCAAGTCTTTCCGAACTGGACACCGGAGAAACGTCGGGAGCACATCGAGCAGTACATCGCGATGGTCAACCTGACTCCGGCTCGCCACAAACGTCCGCACGAGTTGTCCGGCGGAATGCGGCAGCGAGTCTCGGTCGCGCGAGCACTCGCGATGAATCCGGAAATGCTATTGCTGGACGAACCGCTCAGCGCACTCGATGCGCTCACGCGAGCGACGTTGCAGGACGAGATCGAAGAAATCTGGGAACGCGATCGCAAGACCGTCGTGCTGATCACCAACGACGTCGATGAGGGCTTGTTGCTGGCCGACCGAGTCATCCCGTTGAGCGCCGGTCCCGGAGCGACTCTCGGCCCTGCCGTTGAAGTCGATCTCGATCGCCCGCGCGATCGCAAGACGATTCAACGCGACCCGCATTTCAAGCGGTTGCGAACGGAAGTGCTCGATTACTTGCTCGGTCCGGGTGCTCGGAAGAAACCTAACGAGGCTCCGCCACAGACCAAATCAGCCGGAACGCGCTAGCGTCCGGTTCGAGAGTCCGTCGACATTCCGAACCGGACGCTAGCGCGTGCCGGCTCGTGAACCTTGACACGCTGTGTACGACTTTCGTGGATCAAGCAGGCTAGTCGCGAACCGTAGGACATCCCATGACCCACGCCGACAAATATCTCGAAATCTGGAAGCTGCAGAAGTCGTATCCGACGGCCAGCGGTCCTCCCGCCGTGATCGTCGAAGACTTCACGCTGAACGTCGCCGAAGGGGAGTTCGTTTCCGTGATCGGTCACTCTGGCTGCGGTAAGTCGACCGTGCTGTCGATGATCGCGGGACTGAGTCAACCGACTGGCGGCGGCATTGTGTTGGCCGGCCGTGAAGTCGTGGATGCTGGCCCGGATCGTGGCGTCGTGTTTCAAGCTCCGTGCTTGTTGCCTTGGATGACGGCGTTGCAAAACGTGACGCTGGGAGTCGAGCAAGTCGCGCCGCAGAAGTCACGGTCTGAGCAACGTGAGATCGCGGCTCACTATCTCGAACTGGTCGGGCTCGGTGATTCGCTCGACGTGCATCCGAACCAACTCTCTGGCGGAATGCGGCAGCGAGTCGGCATCGCGCGAGCGTTCGCACTCTCGCCGAAGATGCTGCTGCTCGACGAACCGTTCGGAATGCTGGACAGCCTCACGCGAATGGAGCTGCAACAAGTGTTGCTCGACCTGTGGTTCGCTGACCGCAAGACCGCGCTGATGGTGACGCACGATGTCGATGAGGCTCTGTTCCTCTCCGATCGCATCGTGATGATGACCAACGGCCCGGCTGCCCGAATCGGTGACATCTTGGAGGTTCCGTTCGCTCGGCCACGCGATCGTCACGCGGTGCTCGAACATCCGGACTACGACCGGTTGCGGCAACGCTTGATCTCGTTCTTGGAGGACCACGCTCAGCACACGACGAAGGAGGAACCACCCAGCGACCCGCAGAACATTCCGGCGCGCGAGTCGCGGGGTCGTGAGTCTTTCTCAGGCCGCCGGACACAACAATCCGTGACACCCAAGTCTCACGACGCTGCCTGAGAAAGACTCACGACCCGGAAGTGTCCTAATTTGAATGTAGCCCGGCGTCGCCGACGCCGGGAAAAGCCGATTTCGGCGAAATCGGCCCACTCAAATTCGGACACTACTCACGACCCCTCTCAACGTGGCGGATGCGTCTCGCATCCGACCGACGCTGCTACTTGTCTCCGGATTCGTTGGTCTCTGATTTGTCGGCGGGAGCCTTCGCTCGTTGAGCCTCATCGAGCAACAGCATCAGTAGTGCCTGCTCCATCTCGCCGCTCTTGAAGCCAAAGGGACCGCGGCCTCCCTTGTAGGCCACCTTGCCATTGCGGTCGATGACATACAGCCGAGCCGGCATCCCGCTGTAGGCGTTGCCGACGGGATCGTGAATCTCGTCGACCAACAACGGCATCGAGTACTTCAGTTTGGCGAAGCACTGCTGAGCGACTGAAGTCCGCTCGGCAAAGTTCTGTGGCTGAGCGACCCTCACGCCGACTTTGGTGTTGGACTCCATCAGCCAACCGTCGCTGGGATGTGCTTCGCGGACGTAGACCGCCAGAAACGTGGCCTCGTCCTGATAGCGTTGACACAGTTCATCCACCATCGGGTAGAAGGACCGGAACGGTCCGCAGGTGAAGTTGCCAAAGACCAGCACGATCGGCTTCTTACCGAATTGCTCGCTGAGCCGAATCATGCGGGTGCCGTCTTGAGTCGTCAGGCGGAAGTCGGGAGCCGGTTCATCCACCTTCGGCCCTTCATTCAGTGAGCCAACCTCGCCACGAAATAGTCCGCGCAACAACACCTCTGGAGTCGGAGCGTCTCCGGGCAAGAAGCCAGACGGACCACCGATCAGCACGTCACGCAAATCTTCCGATCGGAACGAATCCTTTCCCTGTGAGACCTTCTCGAAGAATGCCAGCAGTTCCTCGCGAGTCACGCGGCCGTCCCCTTGTTGGTCGATGCGGCGAAACATCCGATTGACCATGTAAGACTGTTGGACGTACGGATTGCGATCGGACCAATCGAGATCTTCGGCCGCGATGTGCCCGTCTTTGTTCCGATCGAGTCGTTGAAACAATTCCGGTTTACCTTTGAAAGTTTCCGGAGTGATCTCCTCGGTCGGCGACACGTCGTGCAGTTTCGCCAACCACTCCCACGAGTAGCGGGCCTGCGCCGGTCCAAACCAGCCTTCGCCCGGACCCAACTGCGAACCGCGAACAATCGCGATCAGCATTCGCACCGACTCCGGCGGCGGAGTCTTGTCGTAGGCTTGCTCCAAGACTTTCGCCAAGGCTTCGAGTTCCTCTTTTGAAGTCCCTTTGTCTTTCACCAGAGCCTCCAGCGCGGAAGGAGACTTCTCAGCCTCTCCGTCTTTTGGCGCAGAGGCCGGTGGCTTTGAGTCGCCTGCCGGTGGATCGGCGAACGCGCGGTCAGCGACAAGCATTCCCACCAAGACGGCGGTCATCAGAACGGGCTTCATTGGGATCATGGTCAACTCCTCGGTCGTCGGTGTTGGTGCTCAGGGAATCAGGGGGACTTCTTCCTCGATCTTCGGGAATCGTTGCCATGCCGCGTCGTCATCGAGCACCGGCAAGCGACACTGCGGTCGAGCCGGCGCTGGCGGTTTGGTCGTCAGCACTCGCTAGCGACTGCGACAGGGCGAGCATCAGCGTCAAAGTGGGCAGTGCAAAGTGCAGAGTGAAGAGTGCAAAGTGTCGAGTGACGGACAGCGAACAACTGCCGTCATTTTGCACTTTGCACTCGCCACTCTGCACTCTGCACTGCTTGTTTGACTGCAACCATCGCATGGTCATGAACCTCACTCCGATTCGCGAAAGCGGCTGCCGTACCCTTTGGCCGCGAGCCGCTTGCCCATTTCCTCATAGACATCAGGGTCTTGCGGAGTCCAAGTCGCCAGGCCATCGACGTACCGATTAAACATGGAAAACATGGCCGCGATCAGCACGGTATCGTGAATCGCCTTGTCATCGGCACCCTCCTCGCGAGCACGGTGGACATCTTCGTCTGTGACGAGTCGCCCGTCGCGACGAACCTTATCCGCAATCACGAGCAAAGCCCGGAGCTTCTCGCTGATGTTCGCAGTCATCATGTCCTCAAAAACTTCCTGGACCACTTGGGACTGCTCGCCGAGCAGTTGCCGGGCTGCGGCTCCGTGGGCCTGCATTCAGAAAACGCAGTCGTTTCCGGCCGAGACATACGCCGCAATCAATTCGCGTTCCGCCTCGGTCAGCGACGACGGACCACGCATTGCTGCTTGCGCGAGTCCATTCAAGTGCTTTTCCGTGTCGCGATACGCGACGAGCAGACCGGCGATCCCCGGTTCGCCGTCAGGAAGTTTGATGTGAGCCATGTTTCTTTCCTCATTGGAACACACAAGAACACTCAATGTGATTCGGCGAGCCGGAGGGCGTCAGCCCCCGGACAAGATCGCCACAGTCCGGGGGCTGACACCGCCCGGCTCGTCTGATGGATTCGACGTGATGCCGTTCTGCAAACTCATTCCGAGGGTGCTCAAAATGCGGTCGCGTGTGTCGAGATAAAGTGGCGAGTTCAGATCGCGCGGGCGAGGAAGATCGACCGAGATGATCAACTGCACGGTCGCGGGACGCTGGCCGAGCACCACCACTCGGTCGGCGAGCTGAATGGCTTCGTCGATGTCGTGGGTCACGAACAAGACGGTCTTCCGTTCTTGTTGCCAGATGCGCACCAAATCCGCTCGCATCTTGAAGCGGGTGAAGTAATCGAGTGCTCCGAACGGCTCGTCCATGTAAAGCACTTCGGGGTCGGCGGCCAGAGCTCGCGCGATCTCGACGCGCTGACGCATCCCGCCGGACAACTGCCGGAGATATGCGGACTCGAATCCGGTCAGACCAACCATGTCGATGTAATGTTGCACGATGCGCTCCCGCTCCGCTCCGGTCTTGTGGGAGAGAGCGAAGCCAACGTTGGCTCGAACGGTGAGCCACGGGAAGACCGAGCCTTCCTGAAAAATGACGACTCGCCGCGGGTCGGGACCGTGAACCGGTTGGCCTTCGACCAGCACTTCGCCGCGCTGAGCGGGCAGAAAGCCGGCGATGATGTTCAGCAGCGTCGTCTTGCCGCAGCCCGATGGGCCAACGAAACAGACGAATTCGCCGGGCTGGACTTCGACGTTGATCCGCTCCAGGACGGGAACGCTTTTCTCGCCGGGCTTGGCGGGGAAAAACTTCCACACATCGCGGACGAGGACCGCCGGATGCCGAGAATTTTTTAGTGGCACTTGTTGGAGTGGTTCAATCATGCAAATCAGTCGGAACGCGCTAGCGTCTGGTTCGTATGGCGATAGTCAGAACCGTGGGCGAGCGCCCAGATTATTCATGGGGTACTCATGGAGGAAGTGGCCTGCGGCGAAGTAACCCGAAGCGTGAGCGAGGGCGAACTCCCACGACGCCCTCGCTTACGCTTCGGGTTAGTTTGTCGTCGTGAATCAGAACCGTGGGCTAGCGCCCAGCGGCTGATGAAAAATCATTCGGAAAAACTCAGTCATGCAGAGTCCCATAGGCCCACTTCACCGACTGGGCGCGCTCCGCTTGCCGCATCAGCAAATCGAGAACCCAGCCGATGACACCAATCAGGATCATGCCCGCAACCACCAGGTCATACCGCTTGCCCGCATTGCGAGCGTCGATGATCAAGTAACCCAAGCCGGAGTTCACGGCGATCATCTCGGCGGCCACGACCACCAACCACGCGATGCCCAGAGCAATCCTCAACCCAGTGATGATCTGCGGGAGGCTCGCCGGGAAGATCACTCGGCGGAACAACTGCATCCGCGTCAGGCCGAAGTTGTCCGCCGCTCGCAGGTAAACCGACGGCACGCTTTTGACCGCCGCCGCCGTCGAGACCATGATCGGGAACACGCTCGCCAGAAAGATGAGGAACACCGGGGCCGCGTCGGACACGCCGAACCACAGGATCGCCACCGGAATCCAGGCGATTGGCGAGATCGGGCGAAAGCCTTGGATCAGCGGATTGAACGCCTCTTGAGCAAGCCTGTTCGAGCCTAAGAACAGACCAAACGGGATGCCGACCGCGACCGCCAGCGTGAAGCCCCAAGTGACTCGAAACAACGAGGCGACAACGTACTTGATGAGCAGTCCCTTTTGCGCAAGCTCCACGAGACCCCACAACACGTCGATCGGTTTGGGAAATAACTGACTGCCCGACAGCCTCACCGCACCGTCCCACATCAGCAGGAACGCGCCGGTCACGATCAACGGCAACAGGATCGCACTGCGCGAAACGGAGCGAGGACTTGATTCAAACTCTGGTGCTCCCGGCAAGGGGAGCGCGGCTTCGGCCGACGGGAACGTGTTCATGGCGTTGCCTCCCACGGATAGGGCTGGATGACCGATTGATCGTTGACGAACGAAGGATCGGCATAGTCTTCAAAGCGAGCTGTCCCTTTCAGGATGCCCGCGTCTCGACCGACGACTTCGATCTCTTCGAAGTCCTTGCGCCGAACGGTGAGGTTCGTGTACTTGACCCGATCGGGCGGCTTACTGAGCACGAACCTCAGCAGTTTGGGATCCTGGTTGTAATAGTCTCGGCCGGCGAACTGGGCCGCTTGCATCCGGTGGTCCATCGTCGTGTCGAGCCACTTGCCGCTGCGCGCGATCCCATCCACCAATTGCTGAACCTCGGCACGGTGGTCGCGGATCGTGTCTTCATGGACCGCCAGCACGCACGAGATGAATTCCGGCCACACATCTTTCGTCATGAAAAGCACTCGGCCGTAGCCGTCCATCTCGGACTGAGCCATGAACGGCTCGCCGGAGATGATCGCATCGACCGCGCGGACATGCAGTGCGGCCGGCATGTCCGGCGGAGGCATCTCCAAGAGCGTGACGTCGTTCATGTCGAGGCCGCGCTCTTTGAACGCTCGGAAGATGATTAGGCGCTGATTGGAAAAGCGATTTGGCACGGCGACCTTTTTGCCACGCAGATCCTCAATGCGGAAGATGTCCGAATCCTTGTGGACCATCATCGTCGTGCCGTCGCGATGTCCGAGGTACACGATCTTGATCGGCATGCCTTGCTCGCGCAGAGCCATCGCCATCGGGGCCAAGATGAACGTGGCTTGCAAGTGCCGCGAAAGGAACGATTCTTTGAGTTCCGGAAACCCATTGAATCGCACCGGTTGAAAAGTCCCGTCCCCCGTCATGCTCTTGTTGATGAAGTGAGTCACCGGACAAGTCAGATGACACGTCACCGGCAGGAAGCCAACCTTGAAGGACTCGCCGACCTGTCCCTTCGATCCAGTCTTCGCCTCGAACACCTGCGTGTTAAGCCACAGATGCAGAGCCGTGACCACACCCAGCCAGCCGATCACTGACAGCAGAACTCGACGCTGCACGGACATCGCCATCTTCTTTCCGACTGCAATCGCCTCCACCGACCCCGTGTCGGTGGAGCGAAGACTGATCCGCTAACCACAAAAACTCCGAACCTCACTGGCTCTCCACCGACCCCGTGTCGGTGGAAGCAACGACTGGCTAGCTGGTCAGTCGTCGTCCCACCGACACAGGGTCGGTGGAGACGGCGCGCTCGGATGGCTGTCGCGTTAGCCACCAATCATCGTCCCACCGACGCGGGGTCGGTGGAGACGTTCGCGTGATACCTGCAATCCGTGAGCGTCAACAAACTTCCGCTTCACGCTTCCATGCCTCGCCGCGTCACTTGCTCAAAATCTTCTTTTGGTTGGCCAGGATTTTGTCCTGGTTGCCCTCGATACGTTTCTGATTCTTGAGGATCGCCGCTTGGTTGCTGAGCACTTTGTCGAGCTTGGCCTGGTTGGCCAGAATGCGTTTTTGATTCGCCTGGATCGTCGTCTGATTGGCGAGGGCTTTATCAAGCTTCGCCTGGTTCGCTTCGATTTTTCCCTGGTTGGCGAGGATGCTCGCTTGATTGCTCAGAATCGTTTGCTGATTGCTGATCACTGCGTCGGCCATGTTTGTCTCTCCTTGTTGGAAATGGATCGTGCCACCGGCTGATCTACTCAGATTCTTCGACCGGTCCACTGCGGTTCGTAGCGTATCTCGCCAACACAAGTGCGCCGATTCGCCGACATCATTTACTTCGACTGCCTGAGTTTCCGAAATGTAGGGTGGGACCAGCCCGCTTCGGGCGCCGGCCCACCACAAAGTTGGCCAAAAAAATCATGGTGGGCCGGCGCGGCGAAGCGCCGCTGGTCCCACCCTACGCGAAGTCAGACAGTCGAAACTATTTGGCGACCGAAAACTTGTGGACTGTCGTCTGAGTATAGGCTTCACCGGGGTTGAGTCTCGTCGTTGGGAACTCAGGTCGGTTCGGCGAATCAGGAAAGTGTTGTGCTTCCAGACAGAACGCTCCGTGCTTGGCGGCGTTGCCTGTGGCGGGAGTCCCGTCGAGAAAGTTGCCGGTGTAGAACTGAATGCCCGGCTCGGTCGTGGAGATTTCCATCACGCGGCCGGACTTCGGCTCGACGATCTTCGCCGCTGGCCGCAGCTTGCCCGGCTTGCCGTCCACAACATAACAGTGGTCGTAGCCTCCGCCGCCGTTGACCGGCTGGTCGATCCTCGCGCCGATCTTTTCTGGTTTCAGAAAATCCATCGGCGTGCCCGCGACGTCGGCGAGTTCGCCCGTCGGGATCGACGTTTCATCGACCGGCAGATATTTGGAGCAAGACAGCGTCAGTTCATGATCGAGGATCGATTCGTCCGGCACTCCGGCCAGATTCCAGTACGCATGATTCGTCACGTTGATGACCGTCGGCTTGTCGGTCGTGACGTGGTACTCGATGCGAAGTTCGTTCTTGTCGTTCAGCGAGTACGCGGCACCGAACTTCATCTTGCCGGGATAACCTTCTTCGCCGTCGTCACTGTGGTACCACAGATTCACGCCAACGGCCTCGTCGTTCTGAAACCCTTCGGACTTCCAGATGCGTCGGATCAAGCCCGTCTTGCCGCCGTGCAAGTGGTTGGGACCGTTGTTGACCTCCAGTTCGTAGTCCGTCCCCTCCAGTGAGAACCTGCCCTTCGCGATCCGATTGGCGTAGCGCCCACAGATGCCGCCAAAGTACGGCGCGTTGACGAGGTACGAGTCGGCATCGGGGAAGTTCAACGTCAAATTCGCGAACTTGCCGTCGCGGTCGGGCACCTCGACCGAAGTGATGATCGCACCCAGATTGAGCACGCTGACCTTCATCCCGTGGCTGTTCCGCATCGTGTACCGAACGATGTCGCGTCCCTTCTCATCCTTGCCAAACGGTTCGCTGGTCACGGATGGCGATTTGTTTTGCGAGGTAACTTTTGGAGCGGATGGCGCGTCAGTCCCGCTCAGTGTGGGAACCGGCTTGGCCGCCTGGCCATCACAACCCGTGAAGGCCAAGCTGACACAGAACAGCAACCCCGTGATTTGCAGTTGTCGAAAAAACGATTTCATCGCTCGCGAACTCACTTTGGAGTGCGGCGATTCATCGCCGCTTTCTTTGTCTTTTCGTTGGCTCTCGTCACCTGAAAGTTGTCAGCAACAACGCGTCTCGAAGGCAAAGAAAGCGGGAATGAATTCCCGCACTCCATAGTAACGCCCTACTTCTCGACTCGCAGTCCGGCCGCTTCGGTAATGCGATCAAACAGCGCGCGGTTGGTGGTGTAACTGATGAGTTGCACGACGTCGCGC
>JAYVQJ010000261.1:0-2508 GCA_043777235.1 Planctomycetia bacterium | reverse complement strand
CTTCGACGGCTGCAAAGCGGGCGGCAGCGGGATGTGGTTGCAGCGTCAGTAATCCACAACGGCCCGGCACAGCCAGCGTGTCGAGTTCTTCGACGATCACTAACGGTGTGCGAGGCGCGTAATGCTGCGGCAGCATTCCGGGAGACGGTGCGGCCTCTTGATCCGAAGCTGTCGCGTGCGACAGCAACGCGACGGGACCGATGATCGCCTCAATGTCCTCCAACGCCACTCCACCGGGACGCAGCAGAACGGCACGTCCGGATTCCAGCAACAGCACGGTCGATTCAACTCCGACCGAGCACGGTCCACCGTCGAGCAGATAGTCGATCTGATTCCCCAACCGATCGGTAACGTGTTCCGCGCAAGTCGGGCTGAGTTGGCCAAACAGATTCGCACTCGGTGCGGCGACCGGGACATCGGCCAATCGCAACAACTCCAACGCCAGTGGATGTGACGGCATTCGCACTGCGACGCTCGGCAGTCCGGAGGTGACGAGATCGGGAACCAAATCGGTCTTCGGCAATACGAGCGTTAGCGGTCCCGGCCAAAAGTGATTCGCGAGCCGCTCGGCAGTTTCGGTCCACACCGTCACCAATCGAGGCAACCATGTGCGCTCGGCGATGTGGACGATGAGCGGATCGAAGTGCGGCCGATTCTTGACGGCGAACACGCGAGCGACCGCGTTGACGTCGAGGGCGTTCGCTCCCAAGCCATACACCGTTTCGGTCGCAAAGCTCACGAGCTTACCCTCACGCAGCAATCGAGCGGCGTGGACAACATCAACTCCGACGGGGCAATTCATCGTGTCCAACCTCGCGTGGGACGTCGCCACAATAGAATTAGGGCGAGCCGGTCGGCGTCAGCCCCAGAACCGTCCGGGAGCTGGCGTCAGCCGCCCGGACTCAAAAGATGTCCGACGGCTGACGCATCGGCTCGCCAAAATCATCGAGCATGATGATGGCTTGCGGCTGTCTTGCAAATCGAAGTCGCGCCGATAGCCTCTGCCGATCGTCAACTTGGCCGGCTGATCATCGTCCTCTGCTCAGAAAGACTCGCTTGTGAAAACACTCGTTGCTCGTGTGGCCTGTTGTTGGATGCTGCTCGCGGTCGTGGCGGTCCAAGCTCAAGAGACGCCGAAGGGGGAGGTCGCGAAGTACAGCTTCGAGACCAGCAAAATCTTCCCCGGCACGTTCCGCGATTATTGGGTGTATGTCCCGAAGCAGTACGACCCAGCGAAACCGGCCTGCGTCTTCGTGTGTCAAGACGGCATTCAGTACAACGCTCCGGCGGTCTTCGATGAATTGATTGCCAAGAAAGAGATGCCGGTCACGATCGGTGTCTTTGTGATGCACGGCCGAGTGAAAGCTCAATCGGATCAAGCTCTCGACCGGTTCAATCGCAGCTTCGAGTACGACGGTCTGGGCGACGCGTATGCTCGTTTCATCCTCGATGAGATTTTTCCGGAGCTCGAAAAGAAAAAGACCGCCGACGGTCGCGAAATCAAGCTGTCGAAAGATGGCAACGACCGCTGCATCGCCGGGAACAGCAGCGGAGCCATCTGTGCTTTCACAGCCGCGTGGGAGCGTCCGGATGCGTTCCGCCGCGTGTACAGCGCGATCGGAACTTATGTTGGGCTGCGTGGCGGCCACAACTATCCGACTCTGATCCGCAAGTTCGAGCCGAAGCCGATTCGGATTCTTCTGGTCGATGGCAGCAACGACAACAACATCTACGGTGGCGATTGGTGGATCGCGAATCAGGCGATGGAGCGTTCGCTGACGTTCATGGGGTACGACGTCGAGCACGTCTGGACCGAAGGGGGAGCGGCCTGGAATCAAAGCGCTCACAGTGGCAAGCACGCAACGCAACTCTTCCCCGATGCGATGCGTTGGATTTGGAAGGACTGGCCGAAGCAGATCGCAGTCGGCAAAGGCTCGCCGCAGATTCAAGAGATTCTCATTCCCGGCGAGGACTGGCAACTCGTCGGTGAAGGCTACAAGTTCACGGAAGGTCCGGCCGTTAACGCGAAGGGCGAGGTCTTCTACAACGACGTCGGCGCGAGCAAGACATTCAAGGTGAGCCTTGATGGCAAGTTGACGGAGTTCCTCGCCGACTCGAAGAAGGGCGACGGGCAAGCGTTCGGTCCCGACGGTCGCTTGTATGCGAACGCCGGCGAGACTGAGCAACTGCTCGCATGGGATGCCGAGGGGAAATCAACCGTCTTCGCTGACGGCTTCAAAGGAAACGACCTCGTCGTGCGACACGACGGCAGTGTGTACGCGACCGCTCCGTTCAAGACGCCGAACAACAGCGAGGTTTGGTACGTCTCACCCAAAGGCGAGAAGAAGATCGTCGATACCGGGTTGAAGTTTGCCAACGGGGTCTGCTGCTCGCCGGATCAATCGCTGCTGTACATCGCGGATAGCCGGACGCATTGGGTCTACAGCTATCAGATTCAGGCCGATGGATCATTGGCTCACAAGCAAAAGTATTTTCATCTGCACGTTC
>JAYVQJ010000260.1:0-9754 GCA_043777235.1 Planctomycetia bacterium | reverse complement strand
AACCATCTGGATCGGAACGCGACGCATGCTCGACTACTCCCGAGCCTGGCAAACCTTCGGCCCTGAGACAACACCATGAGTTGTGTGTAAAAGACAGGCAAGAGTGCTCATCCTACGAACTCACCGAAACACTCCTCGGCGCAGGACTTCGAGCGGATAAAACGTGTCACGCCACCGTACTCCTCCCTGCCGCAGCGTGATCCAACCGGACCTCAAAAATGCGAACACGAATGCCAATCCCGACGGCATCAACATCGGGAACAGCCAGAACGAATACCCGTGCAGCCAGGCCGTCAGCCCGTACAAGAAGTGCGATAGCACCGCCGCCGCGACGAAGCCGTTGCGAGCCTCGCCCGTCAGAATTGCACCGGCGACCGGCCCGCAGAACACCAGCGTGGTCAGTCCGCAAATCCAGAGCAGTTGCATGACCGAATAATTCGCCGCAGCGAACGCATTTTTCTCCAGGCCGGTGATGCACGCCCAAGCTCCCGCTTGCCAGCGGATGCTCAGCCCGTCCCCTGCTCGCAGAATTTCGGAGCGAGCACCGGTTCGCTTCAGCAGCTTGCCGAGCGTCACGTCGTCCATGATGTCGAGCTTGATCGGCTCAAACCCGCCCGCCCGGTCGAGCGCTGAGCGTCGCACGAGGTTGTACGCCCCGACTCCACAATAAGCTCGCGGAAACTTCGTCGGGATCAGATACGGCTGAGTCCCCGCCGCGAACATGACCCCGAAGCCGATCACGAACGCCGTCTCGAACAACCCGCCCGACTCGAAGTCCGGGAACATCGCCAAATGGTCCGTGCCGCGAGCGACCACAAACCGAATCGTTCGCCGTAATGTTTGCGGCTCGTGAACGACATCGCCATCCGTGAACAGCAGCCACTCGCCCGTCGCCTGCGTGGCCCCGACGTGCAGTGCGTGATTTTTCCCGAGCCAGCCGTCCGGCAAGTCGGTGATATGGAGGACTCGCAAAGTAGCCCTGTTGTCCAACGTAGCCCTGTCGCTCTGCGACAGGAAAGCCGATCGCTCACTCGACTCACCTTTCACGATCGACGCTATCTCTTCCTCAGACGTCCCTCGCACGCTCGGCAATTCCTGTCGCGGAGCGACAGGGCTACTTTCGGCCAGCCGATCCATGATCGCGCCAGTGTCGTCGCGCGAGCGATCATCAATCGCGATGATTTCAAAGTTCGGATAATCCGACGCGAGCAGCGACTTCAGCCCCGCCTCGATCTTGTGCCCTTCATCGCGAGCCGGCACGACCACCGACACTCGCGGCCACGACGCCGGATCGGGTAGCCGATCCGATTGACGCTTCAATGACCGGCCGATCAACCACACGGTCGGGATACCCGACAGCCCGGCCCAAATCACGAACAGAATCCAGCCGAGCACTTCGATCGTCGTCTGCAAGGTTGCAACCCCCATGAGCCTTCTCAACAATCCGCGCAACTTAACGACGCTCGTCACGAAACTCACTCACCCACGAAGACATCATGCCTGACCTGCAAGACCTGACTCGGAAACTCAACACGGACAACGGCTCGAAGATTGTGCTGCTCGTCGCCGACGGACTCGGCGGACTGCCGCTGACCCCCGACGGACTGACAGAACTCGAAACCGCGAAGACGCCGAATCTCGATGCACTCGCGAAGCGCGGCACGCTCGGTTCGAGTACGCCCGTTCTGCCGGGCATCACACCGGGAAGCGGGCCGGGGCATCTCGGTCTGTTTGGTTACGACCCACTCGAATATCAGATCGGTCGCGGCGTGCTGGAAGCGCTCGGCATCGACTTTGAGCTTGGTCCGAATGACGTGGCGATCCGAGGCAACTTCTGCACGATCGACGCCAATGGCCTGATCACCGATCGCCGAGCCGGCCGTATCGCCACCGAAGAAGGCGAGCGAGTCGTCGCGAAACTCGACAAAGCGATCAAGATTCCCGGCATTGAAGTCTTCGTGCAGCACGTCAAGGAATATCGCCTCGTCATCGTGTTGCGTGCCGAGGGACTCGGCGGCGACGTCGAGGACACCGATCCGCAAAAGACCGGTGTCGCACCGCTCGAACCGACCGCTCGCAGTGCCGGATCGCAACGCACGGCTGAGTTGCTCAAGAACTTCATTCGCCAAGCCCGCGAGATTTTGAAGGACGAGCCGAAAGCGAACCTGCTCACACTGCGCGGCATCGACAAGAAACCGCCGATTCCGACGTTTGAAGAAATGTACGGCCTCAAGCCCGGAGCCATCGCCGTCTATCCGATGTACCGCGGCCTCGCGCGGCTGGTCAGCATGAACGTGCTCGACGCCGGACAGACGCTTGCCGATCAAATGTCGCGGCTCGAACAGGCGTGGAACGACTTCGATTTCTTCTTCGTCCACTTCAAGTACACCGACTCGACCGGCGAGGACGGCAACTTTCCAGAGAAGGTCCGCCGCATCGAAGAACTCGACGCCGCGATCCCGCGCATTACCGCGCTCAAGCCCGACGTCCTGATCGTCACCGGCGACCACAGCACGCCGAGCAAAATGAAATCGCACAGTTGGCACCCGGTGCCGGTGCTGCTCGCCGCCGAAGAACGCTGCCGTCCGGACCTCTGCGAAAAATTCGGCGAACGCGAATGCCTGAAGGGTGGCCTCGGCCAATTCCCCGCGAAGTACCTGATGGGCTTCGCACTGGCTCATGCCGGCAGACTCGACAAGTTTGGAGCGTGACCTTCGATGTACTTCGACTGGCAACGCGAGGTTCTCGAATCCGGCTTTGCCATCATCCCCGATGTCTTCACGAAGGCCGAGGTGGATGATCTTGTCGTGGGATTAGCGGCGGCATTGCACCGTGCCAACGAAGCCGAAGGCCCCATCCGCGACAAAGCTGGGACCGTGTATGCCGGCCGCAATTTGCTGCGCCTGTTCGAGCCAGCGAAAATGATTTGGCGTCGCGAGCCGCTGCTGAAATTATTGCAAGCGGTGCTCGGTCCCGACTTCGGGTTGGTTCGAGTCTTGTTCTTCGACAAGCCACCGGAGCGGACGTGGGCATTACCGTGGCACAAGGATTTGACGATTGCTGTGAAGCCGCACGTTGGCGAGAGCACCGTCTTCAGCAAGCCGACCCTCAAGGCTGGAGTGCCGCACGTCGAAGCCAGCCGCGAAGTACTGGAAGCGATGCTCACGCTGCGAATCCATCTCGATGACATGACCGACGAGAACGGCCCGTTGCTGGTCGTCCCCGGTTCACATCATCTCGGAAAGGTTCCGGTTGCGAGCTACGAATCTGCTCGCACGATCCTTGGATCGCGCGGCGACGTCTTGGCAATGCGGCCGATGTTGGCTCATCGAAGCATCTCGTCGCGTGAGGGGACGACACAGCATCGCCGCATCTTGCATCTGGAATTCACCGGCCTGCCTCATCTCCCGGATGGCTTCGAGTGGCATGACTTCATCAGTAGCCATCACGCTCCTGCGTGATGAGCCTTTGGAGTGTTGGCCACGAGAGTCTCTGATGCCTTCGCTGATCAAACCGACAAAGGCTCGTCACGCAGAGCGATGACGGCTACTTTGGCTCAATCAACGAATGCAAACTCGTTCGACAGCAGGAGCGATTGCGTGAATGCCGTCCAGTGTTCCGGAGTTGGTGTGCTCCCCAGAAAATCGTCAGCGGCTTTGAGTTCGGCATCTGTCGGCGTTCGCTGAAAGCAGATCAGAAACAATTGCCGCACGCGTGATGGCGAATCCATCGCTGCCGCGACCTCTGGCCGACGGAGTAATCGGGAAGCGACCTCGAACGTCAGATCGCCGTTCATCAGAAAGAGCGCCTGCGGAGCGACCGTCGTTGAGTCTCGTTGCGGGTTCGTCGCGGCAGGGGTCGGGAAGTCGAACGTCGTCAGCAGATTCGGGACGTCGAGTCGATCGAGGGTACCGTACATTGTGCGACGTGGCACGAAGCCGCCGAGCAGTTCGACCGACTCGCCGCCGATTCTGCGATTCAAATCGCCCGACACGAACAGCAACGAATCGCGCAGCGATTCCCACTCCAGCCGGCGACGATTCGCGTGCGACAACCAGCGGTTGTCCGGATCGGCCGATAGCCGTGAGCCGTTGGCCGAAAGCCGTAATCCTTTTTCTGAGTCGCTCGACTGCTGATACGTTGCCGACAAAACGATCGTGCGATGCAGCCATTTCACCGACCAGCCGGACTGCATGAAGTTCGCGGCCAGCCAATCGAGCAACTCCGGGTGCGACGGCGGATCGCTGCGCAGGCCGAAGTCGCTGGGAGTTTTCACCAAGCCGCTGCCGAAGTGGTGCATCCAGATTCGGTTGACGAAGACACGCGCGGTCAGCGGATTGCGCGGATCGACGATCGAACGTGCCAGCTCCAATCGTCCGCTGCCGATCGTGAATGGTTGCCGATCAGGAGTCGCGATGCCGAGCGATTGTCGCGGCACGGAAGCTCCTAACCGATTCGGGTTGCCACGCTGAAACAAACGCGGCTCGAACGGCGTCGCGTCATCGTTCAAGACCATCGCGCGAGCCGGAGCGCCGGCGGTGGTCATGCTCCACTGTTCGACTTCTTTGATCAGCTTTTGGTATTCGCCTTGAGTCGGTCGATCGGGAAACAGCGACAAGAATCCCCAGCCCATCGCGAGCGGCACGTCGGGCGGAGCGTCGGAACCGTACAGGACGCGGCGGATTTCTTCCTCTTGTGGATCGGCTAGCACGGTCGGTGGTGGCTGTTGCTTCAAGGCTTCTTGCCACTTCGCGTCGATCCGTTTGAGAAGCTCGCCGTAACGAGTCGCGACTTCGTTGAGCGATGTCGGTGGTGGTTCGCAGACGGCGGCGATGACCAGTGGATGACAGGAAAAGGATAACGGCTTTCGGCTTTCGGCCATCGGCTCTCGGCCGGACTTGAGACGCTCGCAAATTTCGGCGGACTTCGCGGCGAATTGGTCGGCCGGCAGAGCCGCGAATTCGGTCCACGCTTGCCACACCGGATGCGGCTTCTTGCGAGCCGCCTCCAGTGCGATTTGCCAGCGCAGTGTCATCGTGGGGTTCACGTCGTTCGTGTCGGCCAGCAGCATGAAGTCATCGGTCGGTGGCTTCTCCATCTGGGCCTGAGCCGCCAGCAAATACTCCGCCGCGCGGACACGAGCCGAAGTCACCAACGCCGCATGTTTGCCGGTCACGAAGTCGGTCAGCTTCTTCAACCGTGCATTCATCTCGGTCGAGAACTTCGCGTACTCGTCAGTCTTAGGTGATGGTAGGAATTCGGGAGCTAGCGGCGGCTCGATTGAACTGCGAAAGACGCCGTACAGCGAATAGTAATCTGCCTGCGGGATCGGATCGAACTTGTGGTCGTGACACCGAGCACACGTCGCCGTCAGTCCCAGCAATCCGCGTGAAACGACGTCAATTCGGTCGTCGAGCACGTCATGCAAGTTGTTCATGAACCGTCCGCCGAGCGTCAAGAATCCCATCGCCGCCAGCGACCGCTTGTCGTCGCCAAGTTCGAGCTGATCGGCCGCGAGCTGCTCCAGCACGAAGCGATCGAACGGCAAGTCTTCGTTGAGCGCGCGGATGACATAGTCGCGATAGGTCCACGCCCACGGGAATTTCTTCTCCTCGAAGAAAACATAGCCCTTCGTGTCGGCGTACCGAGCCACGTCGAGCCAATGCCGCCCCCAACGCTCGCCGTACTGCGGTGATGCCAGCAACCGCTCGACGACTCGCTCAAACGCATCGGGCTGATCGTCCGCCAAGAATTCGTCAACGTCGCTCGGTGTCGGAGGCAAGCCGATCAAATCGAGCGACGCTCTTCGCAGCAACGTGCGCCGATCAGCCATCGGAGCCGGCGGCAAACCCACATCGCGCAGCTTCGCACGGATGAATTGGTCAATCGGCGACGTGGCGGATGCGTCTCGCATCCGTTCCGACGCGACACTTGAAGTCCATGCCAGCGGCTGAAACGCCCAATGCTTCGCCGCCGCATCGCGCATCGAATCGTTCGACGATAACGCAGACTCCTCCGGCCAGAATGCACCACGACGAACCCACTCAACGAGCGTGTCGATTTCCTCGGCCGGCAACGGTTTGTCGGGCGGCATCTTGCGACCCCCTTCGCGACGGATCGCCAAGACCAGTTCGCTCTGATCCGGCTGCTTCGCATCGACGACCGCGCCGTTCTCGCCCCCTTTCGCGAACCCTGCTTTCGTGTCGAGCCGCAAGCCCGACTCTTGCTTCTTCGCCCCGTGACAACCGTGACATCGCACAGCAAGGATCGGCCGCACCTTCGACTCGAATAAGGCCGCGCGATCATCCGCCGCGCGAGCGTCCAGATTGCTGAGCAACACGACACACACGGCTAGAGTCATCCGTGTTTTGGCGAGCCGGGTGGCGTTAGCCCCCGGACGGACGATCGAACCTCGTCCAGGGGCTAACGCCGTCCGGCTCGCCAATTCGGTAGCGGGCAAGACCCGCATCACGATTCCAGTCATGGTTCCCGCCTCGTGTTCGTTCAACCGCCGGTCAGACTACGGAGCGCGACCGCCAAACGGTCGACGTCGTCGGGCGTCGTCGATTGTCCAAAGCTGGCTCGCACGGTTCCGCCAACGGAAAGCGTACCGAGGCTGCGGTGTACTCCGGGAGCACAGTGCAGGCCCGCGCGCGTTTGAATCTGAAAGTCTTGATCGAGGATCGCCGCGACCTCTTGAGGATCGAATCCATCGACGACGAAGCTCAGCACGCCCACGACAAACTCGTCAGGCACATCCGCTGCGAAGAGCCGCACGGCAGACACGTCGCGTAGTGACTCGATCAAGCGTTGTCGCAACGCCAATTCGTGTTGATGCACGGAAGCGACGGAATGTTGTTCGAGCCAATCGAGCGCGGCTTCCAAGCCAAACAAACCCGGCGCGTTGTGATTGCCCGATTCATATTTGTCGGGAAGTGACTTCGGTTGTCGATCGTCTTCGCTGGCGGAGCCGGTTCCCCCTTGCCGCAGACTGGCAACGTGGTCTTCGACTCCGGGCCGCAGATAAAGCAGTCCCGTGCCGAGCGGACCGAGCAAGCCCTTGTGGCCGGGGCACGCCAGCAAATCGATCGGGCTGTTTCGCACGTCGATCGGCAAATGCCCCGCCGTCTGCGCGGCATCGACCAGCATCAACGCTCCAGCTTGCCGCGCGATCGCGCCGACGTCGTCGATCGGTTGGAGGACTCCCGTCACGTTCGAGGCGTGAATCAGCGCGACGAGTTTCGTGTTCGGACGAATTGCTTCGCGGAACTTCGCCGGTTCGACTCGGCCGTTGGTTTCCGGTTCGATGAGCGTCGTCTCGACGCCGATGCGTCGTCGGAGTTCGCTGAGCGGCCTCAACACCGAATTGTGCTCTAGCGTGGACGCGATGACGTGATCGCCGGGCTTGAGCGTTCCGTGAATCGCCAGGTTCAGGCTGTCGGTGCCGTTGAAGGTGAAGACGATTCGGTCGGATGATTCGGCGTTGAAAAGTTGTGCCGCTCGCATCCGGCAGCGAGCGATCGTCGCATCGACTTCCGAAGCGGCTCGCGTCGCACCTCGACCAGCGGCGACTCCGAGTTCGCGGTGATAGCGGTCCATCGCCGCGAGCACGCCTTCCGGCTTCGGCCAACTGGTCGCCGCGTTGTCGAGATAGCTGCAAGTCATGAGGCACACTAACCCGAAGCGTAAGCGAGGGCGAACGCATCGCTCTCCCTCGAATTCGATGTGTTGTGAAGCGTTCGCCCTCGCTCACGCGTCGGGTTAGTTTCCAAAGACGAGATGACATTAGCCCAGTGTCCACGGCGAGCGATACGGCCGCGAGACCCATTTCGCCGCGTCGTCGTCGCCGACGATTTGCTCGGTGCCCGGATTCCATTGGATACGCCGGCCGAGTCGCAACGCGATGTTACCGAGATGACAAATCGTCGCGGCACGGTGCCCGATTTCGACATCGCAGATCGGCAGCTTGCGGCTCTTGAGACAGTCCAAGAAGTTTTGATGATGATTCGTGCTGACGTACAGCCGCTCGTCACTGGCCGTCATTGGCTGATTGACGATGTCTTCGGGCGTGCTCTTGATCTTGCCGCGATCGACGAAGATTGTCCCTTCGCTGCCGACGAACGTCACTCCGCCGGGACAGTCTTTCTCGCCCTGGCCGACAACCAGGATGACTCCGTTGGCGTAGGTGTGAGTCACGCGGCAGGCTTGCGTGACCTCGTACCATTTTTCAGGATGGAACTTGGCAGTCCCTTCGGTCGCGACCGGGCCGGAGTTGTCCATGCCCAAGCCCCACTGCGCGATGTCGATGTGGTGCGCTCCGAAGTTCGTCATCTGTCCGCCGGAGTAATCCCAGAAGAAGCGGAACTTGTAGTGGACTCGATTCTTGTTGTACGGCCGCTGCGGAGCGGGGCCGAGCCACATGTCGTAATCGAGCTCCGCTGGCGGATCGCTGTCCGGCACCGGTGGTCCCTCGAAGTTGGAATTTGGAAGCCCGACCATCACACGTTCGAGCTTGCCGATGCGCCCGTTGCGGACGAGTTCGCAAGCCTGCCGGAAGCGGGCATCTGATCGCTGCTGCGAGCCGGTCTGCACGATGCGCTCGTGCTTGCGAGCCGCCTCGACCATCTTGCGGCCTTCGAGAATCGTAAGGCTCAGCGGCTTCTCGCAGTACACGTCCTTGCCGGCTTGGCAGGCATGGATCGCGGTCAACGCATGCCAGTGATCCGGCGTCGAAATCACGATGACGTCGAGGTCTTTCCGATCGAGCAGCTTGCGGTAGTCGCTGAAGCCCTCGCACTTTTTCTTCGTGTCCTTCTCGACTCGTTCGACAGCGGCTGCCAGCCGCGTCCTATCCACATCGCACACCGCCGCTGGCGACGCGAGCTTCAGAAATGCTCCGAGATTTGAACCGCCTTGGCCGCCGACACCGATATGGCCGGTCACGATTCGCTCGTTCGCGCCAAAAGCTGAGGCCGGGATAATCCACGGCGCGGCGAACGCAGTGGCCGCACTCGCCGCAGACTGAGCCAGAAACTGACGACGACTGGTTCGTGACATTTCAGAACTCCGTGAAGCGAGCTTTATGGCCCGTACAAACAAAACCCCGCACGGCGCGGGGTTCTGTGGAATCGAAAATCACCGTGACCTAGAGCGGTTCCAAGTTGCTGTAGCGGGACTCACCAGAGTTCCGATCCGAAGTCTGGCGACTTCGGCTACAGAGAACTGCTACACGGCTGATGGAACCGCTCTAAATCGGCTACGACTCGCCGGTTCCCGAAGCGGTGGCTTCGTCCACATGCAGAGCTTTGTAACCACCCTGCGTGCGGAAATAGAGAACCAACAGCAGGTACAGGACCGCCATTGCGAGCGGCACATAGGAGGTCAATTCCAATGCCTTGCGGCCGCCGTACAGACCAGCTTCTTTGACGGGGCCTTTGTCCGCTTCAGCCGTCTTGCTGGCTTCGTCCCACCACTTGGCGAGAGCTTCCTGATTGGCGTCTGTCTTGCCGTCTTTCTTCAGAATCTCACCAGCTCGCGTAAGTTCTTTGCCTCCGTCATCCAGCACGCCGACTTTCGCACCGTTCAAGCCGACGACCGAGTACACCAAGAAGTGATTCTCGCCGTCTGCTTTGTAGCGATCGTAGACCGCCGGAGATTTTTCCTTCAGCGAATTCGACGCGTTGAAGTCCTGCTTGAATCCGATGCCTGGACCGCCGAGCAAACCAGCGGACAACATACCGGCACCGCCGATCGC
>JAYVQJ010000259.1:0-2514 GCA_043777235.1 Planctomycetia bacterium | reverse complement strand
GGAACGCGCTAGCGTCCGGTTCGAGAGTCCACCGACGTTCCGAACCGGACGCTAGCGCGTTCCGGCTCACAATCATTTTTCAACGCATTCGGCCGCGAGGCGGTGTGCGATCAGCAGATGCAACTGGGTCAGATTGAGCAGTTGTTCCGGCGAGGTGAATCGGGTGAGCTTGTCGTGATCGAGAAACTCACGAGCCGCCGGCGTCAGATGCGCGTGCGGTGCATGGCGGACGATCTGCTCCAGCAGCAATCGCAGATTGATGCGCATCGAGTTTGTCTTGCGTTCCGCCAGCGACTCGAAGTTCAGCTTGCTGGCGTCGAGCCGATAGACCCGCTCGGGTTGGCGGCAGACGATCCACAATTCGATGGTGTGCGTGGGCACGTCGGTCACGACATCCGAAATGTGTCGGGCCGAAGAGATCACGGTGAACTCGCTCGTCATTTGATGATGCGACGCTTCCGCCGGCGTCTCGCCGACGCTGAGCACTTCCAGGTCATCCCACGGAATCAATTCGTGGGGCAAACCGACCAGATCAAGAATCTCCAACCCCGTCAGCCGGCAGGCGACATGATGCAGCGTGCGGAGATCGTCGAACGCACGCAGTTCGTCCAACGGGATCGCTTCCGTGCGCAGGCCCAGCCGTTCGATGGCCAAGGCAATCCGCTCCGCGTTGGCGGAAGTCACTCGCGGCGAGAGCACGCACGGCACCGAGTGCGCCTCGTGCATCGCATCGGTCAGATGCAAGCCAAGCTCTTCCGCCAAGACGTCTGCCAATTCATGGATATCGTCGGGCTTCGAGAACACGGCCAAGCGTGTCGCCATTTCAGTCGTTTCGGTGGTCAACATGATTGAGTCCTCACCGCGAAAGCAGTTCGTATGCCGAAGTCGCTTTCGCGCACGATGCCACACCAACCCGACGCGCAAGCGAGGTCTTTGTCCGTCGCAGTCCATCGCTCTTGCACGCCGCGCCGGTGTGTCCGACGCCAACGTCGTGCGAGACCGCTCGCCGCTGACCCGCGCACTGTGCGAGGCGGGACATGAAGCCACGATCAATGCCGGTAAAACCATCGCTTCGTCAGTTCGACCAGCATGACGTACGCGGCCAGCAGCAACACCAACGTCCCGAAGAACGAAGCCGGCAGCGGTGCGAAGCCCAACACGCCGCTCAAGGGACTCCACGGGATGAACAGCGTGATCGCGATGACGAACAACGTCGCCAACAACAAATCGCGCCCCGGTCGGCTCTCCCAAATCCGACGGCGCGTCCGGATCGCCAGGACGATCAACGCGGCCGAAGCAACCGATTCCAGAAACCAGCCGGTGCGAAATTGGACTTCGTTGGCCTGCAACACGAACAGCAGCACGGTAAACGTCAGAAAATCGAACAGCGAACTGATCCCTCCGAATACGAGCATGAAGTTGCGGATTTCTCGCACGTTCCAACGGCGTGGGAGGCGGACCATTTCGGGATCGACGGCATCCGAGGCGATCGCCATTTCAGGCAAGTCGGTCAGTAAGTTCATCAGCAGAATCTGCGACGGCAGCAGCGGCAGGTAGTCGAGGAACAGCGACACGCCCGCCATGCTGAACATGTTCCCGAAGTTCGCGCTCGTCGCCATAAAGACGTACTTCAAAGTGTTGGCAAACGTCTCTCGGCCTTCCACGACGCCATCTTTCAAAACGCTCAGGTCATGCCGCAGCAGCACGATATCGGCCGCCTCGCGAGCCACATCGGCGGCGGTATCGACCGAGATGCCGACGTCCGCCGCGTGCAACGCCGGAGCGTCATTGATCCCGTCGCCGAGATAACCGACGACATGCCCCGCCTTCTTCAGAGCAAGAATGATCCGCTCCTTTTGATTCGGCTCGACCTGCGCGAAGACATCGACCGTCGGCACTCGCTGCACGAGTGCTTCGTCGCTGAGCTGCCGCAACTCGGAACCGGTCAGCAGCACGGCGTCGTTCAGGCCGACTTGCCGCGCGATGTTCGCCGCGACCAGCGCGTTGTCGCCGGTGATCATCTTCAGTCGCACGCCGAGTTCTTGCAGACCACGGATCGTCTCGACGATGCCCGCCTTCGGCGGATCGCTCAGCACGATGAAGCCGACAAAGGTCATCTCGGCTTCGTCGGCCTTCGCGAGAATGTTCAAAGCCGTACCGCGACCGTCAGGAAGCGGCCCGGTGGGCTCACTCGCGGGGCCGCTTCCTGACGGTCGCGGTACGGATTCTCGTGATTCGCGACGCGCGATGCCCAGCACGCGCAAACCTTGCTCGCTGTGCGAATGAAATTGTCGCTCGATGTCGGCCTTCACGTCCGCCAGCGGAACGCACGCGCCGTTCGGCCGCATCGCTTGTGAGCAGACCGCGACGACGTTGTCGAACGCCCCTTTCGTGATGAGCACTCGCCGCGAGCCATCGGTCGCGAGAATGCTCAGCCGTTTGCGGAGAAAGTCGTACGGCAACTCGCCGAGCTTCTTCCACTTCGAGAGGTCGCAGCCGTGCGATTCGCGAATC
>JAYVQJ010000258.1:0-9763 GCA_043777235.1 Planctomycetia bacterium | reverse complement strand
CAAGAGCAACGACTGGCCGAACAAATGCCGACCGTAATTGTCGCGCACGGCGGCCGGTTCCTGATCGATCGCGAAGGCTCGACCAACGTCGCTGGCGGTCAGGATGTTGATCGCCTGATCCTGATAGCTGCTGAACTCGGCCGCCGAACGAGCGAGGTCGAAGGCCGCCGATTGAGCGTTGAACTGAGCCAACAACTGACGGCGATGGCCGAGCACATCGACACTCATGCCGACCGGAAGGCTCAGGTTCTCGACGCGGAACTTCGGGTCATTGGGATCTTGCTTCACATGCCACGGGTCATACTTGGCTCCCAGGAAACCGGCATCCTGACCAGAGAACCCGTAGCCGTTGTTCAAATACGTCGGCAGCATGACTCCATTCGGAATGCCGTCGCTTCGCGGTCGCAGATAGTCGAGGGTCGAAGCGTAGCAAGGCCAATCGGCTCGCGAGGCCATGTGGGTCGAGCCGATCGGCATCTTGTCGATGCCGGTCAGCAGCATGTGCGTCGCGTGCTCGTGGCTCGGCAAGCCATGCGTCATTGACCGAACGACCGCGTACTTGTCCGACTGCGCGGCCAGCTTCGGCAAGTGCTCGCAGATTCCGTAGCCCGGCGTCCGAGTGGCAATCGAATTGAACGTGCCGCGCACTTCGACGGGAGCATCCGGCTTCAAATCGAACATATCGAGATGACTCGGAGCTCCGGTCAAGAAAATCAGGATCACGCTGCGCGCACGCTTCTCGCCAACCGATCGGGATTCCGCCGCTGCCGACTGCTGCGCGAGCAACGTCGGCAAACCGAACCCCAGCAGTCCGCAGGAACCGACCTGCAACAACTCACGACGGCTGTGCCCATCGCAGGTCCGTCGAACGGCTCCGTGAATCGTCAACATGGATCGTCGTCCTGAGTCTGTTTTGGCGGCATCACCGCAGCTTGTCATCGGAAATCAGGCCTGCCGACAACAGATTACTCGGCGCTGATGTGATCGGCCAACCGAAATTGCGAAGTTGCCCCGCTTCGATCCGATGAAAGGCAACAGAATCACAAGCTGTTGCCGACGCCGCACCTCGATGTCCGAAGGGAATCAACCCCGGCGGCCCACGTCCCAAACGCTGAGCACTCCGCTGCTGCGAAGTCTGTAGTCCGACCCCTCGTGGGTCGGAGGATTTTGATTTCTTGGCAATTCAACAGAATCATTGAGTCCTCCGACCCACAAGGGGTCGGGCTACACGACAAACTAGCCCGCCCTGAGTGATTCACTCCAACGACGCTCCCTGCTGTTGCGACCGAACAAACTCACCAATGCGCGCGATCGCCTCGCGAGATTCCGGCAGACCTCGAATCTGGAAGACATGCACCATGCCCGGCCAGATTTCGAGCTTCACCGGGATTCCGTCCGCACGAGCCTTCTTCGCCACTCGGATGCTGTCATCGCGGAGCATTTCGTGCTCGCCGGTTTGAATCAGCAGCGGTGGAATGCCTCGGTAGTCGCCGAAGACGGGCGAAGCCAGCGGGTTGCGGGGATCGGCCTGATCGAGATAGCGATCCCGAAACTCGGGCATGGTTCGCGAGCTAATGATGGGATCATGGACGGACTTCAGTGACTCGCTGACCAGCGTGAAATCTGTCGCCGGCGAGATGGCGATGCCTCCCGCCGGGAGCGGTCGCTGGCGGTCTCGCAGCGCCAACAGTGTCGCCAATGTCAGGTTGCCGCCGGCCGAATCTCCGGCGATGAACGTCGCCTTGGCGGGGCCTGGACCAGCCGGCCCGTTCGCGACCAGCCAGTCGTGAGCGGCGACACAATCTTCTAGCCCAGCAGGAAAGCGGTGCTCCGGTGCGAGACGATAATCAGGAAGGAGCACGGCGCACTTCGCCGCCACCGAGATGTCGGCTGCCAACGGGAGATAGTTGCCTCCCGATCCCGAGACCCAGCCGCCGCCGTGCAGATACAGCAGCCGAACATCAGGGTCCGCGCCGGGAGTCAGAACCCATTCACAGGGGACATCACCGACTTTCACCTTGATGAGCTTGACGCCGGGAGCCGTCGGCTCATTTCGCGTGCCCATGCCCGCTCGCAACCCGGCCAGATCGAAGTTGTTGGTTCCGAAGGGAGTTCCTCGGCGAAGTCGCTCCAGGTAGGCGGCACCCTCCTTCGAGACCTCGCGCTGCCAGACATCTCGCGCGGCGATTCGGCGTGTTGGTTCGAGAAGTTCAACGAGAGGGATCTTCTCGAAGACCAGATGCGATTGACTCCCTTCGTAGACGATTCCGACGTGACCGTCATCGACCCGGGTCAGGCTCGGATACCCCGCGCCGAGACCTTCGTCGAGCAACAGATGATGCGAGTCAGGCCACGTCTTGCCGTCATCGTAGCTGACTTGAATCGTGTGATGCGAGCGGCCCTTCTGCGTGTGCGGGTTCGCAAACAGCAGCACCTGTTTCTTGTTGCCCGATTGCTCGTAATCCACGCGCAAGAGACTGCCGTTGCAGTTCGGTTCGATGAGTGTGTTGCGGCTGGTTGCATGTGGTTTCCACGTCTGTCCGAGATCGTTCGTGACGACCACCGCCCGGAATCGTTCGTGGTCATTGCGGATATTCAGCATGATCGAACCATCGCCGAGCAGGGCCGCCTGGCATTCGTTTCCACCGCTGTATCCCGGCTTGCCGACGGTCCACGTCTCGCCGTGATCGCGGCTGATCATCAGCGTCGCGAAAGTCTCCAGTGGCTCTCGGCCCGTGCGACCTTGCACGGGCATGACGAGCGTCCCGTCCGGCAAGTTGATGCCAGACTGCGGCGATGGCGCGAGCAGCCACCAGGACTCCTGTTTCAATTGGCGTGTGAGATTTTCAGGCTTGGACCAAGTGAGGCCGTCGTCCTGGGAACGCACCCTCATGAACTGGGCCGTCTTGCCGATTTCGAATCCGGGTTCGGAACCGTCGTCATTCCATTGGTGCTTGCCCGGCTTGCCGTTCATCCAAAGGGCGAAACAGAAAATCTCGCCCGTCTGCTGATCGACGATGATTCCCGGATCGCTACAGCCGTTCTGTTCCTGAGGCAGGCCGCCGAATTCGCCCATGTCCATGATGACGCGCACCGGCTCCCAAGTCCGGCCGCCATCGGTACTGCGACTGAGCCCGATGTCGATGTCTCCCTGGAGATCACGGCCCTTTTGACGTCGCATGTCGTACACGGCGAGCAACGTCCCTTTCGCCGACGTGGTCAGCGCGGGGATGCGATAGGTATGCACGCCGTCGTCGTTGTGTTTTCGCAATGCGACGCCGATGCGATGACGAGTTCCCGGTGACTGATCGCGCGGCGCGAGCCGGCCCGCTGTCGTCTCGATCAACGTGCAAGCGGCGGCCACTCGATGCGATAAATCCGCCGTGTCCTTCAATCGGCACGACAGCCAGAACACGTTCTTGCCGACACGGAGCGGTTGATCGACGCGAAACGTCACCGCCGCCGCTGGCGTGACCGGCTCACCGACGGCCGTTGTGGGCGAGAACTCTTCCTTGTCGCCGGTCGTAAACAGCCGGAGCGAATCGAAATCACCAAGGTCGTCGGTGCCGTCGAGCTTGAAGACCAGCGAACTCACTCGCGCCTCGACCACCCCCTTCTCGACTTCGATGGCGACGCGCATCAAGGGGCCGTGTTCGTTGCGAATCAGCACGGGATGCACGGGGCATGTCACGGAGGCTGTCAACCCCTTGGCCGGATCCTGGCTGCGAACCATCTTCGCGCAGATCATCGGTGCGAGCGTCAGGCACAACACCAGGGCAAGCGACCTGCGCTCAGACCAGTGCTGATGTTGACGGTAGGATTTGAGCATTTGTCGTCTCCAAGCAGGAAATACATCGACCTGATTGTCGTCGGTCGCGATCCCCGAACGCCGTTGCGCCAGTGTCTTCGGTCGCGGAGAACGGTTATCGTACAAGACCGCCCGCGTCCCCAAAAGCAAGGTCGTTCACGGAGTGGAATCCATGCTTCGTACTTGGTTACTCGACCGCAACCTTGATCGGCGTGCATTTCTGCGTTCGGCGTTGATGAGCACGGGCCTGTTGAGCCTGCCGCAGGTTCTGCAGTGGCAAGCACACGCCGCGCCGACTCAGGGGGCGAAGAAACGCTCGCTGATTCTGCTCTGGCAGGACGGCGGGCCTAGTCACTTCGAGACGTTCGATCCGAAGCCGGACGCGCCGGGCGAGTATCGCGGAGAATTGGGTGCCATCGGGACTGCGTTGCCCGGTGTCTCGTACTGTGAAGTGCTGCCGCGATTGGCACGCCTTGCGCATCGGACGAGTGTGATTCGGTCACTGCACCAACCGTCATCGGATCATGTGGTCGGTTCACACAATGTGTTGACTGGGTGGGATGGCGAAACGGAAGGATCGAAGTCGCGCTATCCCGATGTCGGTGCCGTAATCAGTCGGATGCGCAGCGGGACGGAAGAGGCCGAGGTTTCGATCGGCGTGTCGACCGACCCGCGTTTGGCCAAGGGAATGCGCGGTGCCGGTGGCCGGTCAGCGGCCAGCGCCGACGGTCACGCCTTACCGCAGTACATTGACATCGGCGCGGGTTTGCACCGAGGCGGACCGGCGTTTCTCGGACCGATCGCTGGGCCGTTCCAGGTCGCTGGCGACCCGTCCAAGCCCGGCTTCGTGATTCAAAATCTCGATTCGGTCAGCGACGCTCGCCGATTTCTCACACGGCAAGGGATGCTCGCACAACTGGAAGAACTCGGTCACACAGTTCTGGCCGCGACGGCGGGATTCGAGCAGCTTCGGGCGGTCGATCGCTTTCGCCAACAAGCGATCGATCTCCTGTCGGGTGGCGGCGCGGCACGAGCGTTCGACCTCTCGCGCGAACGCCCCGAGGTTCGCGAGCGTTATGGCTTGCATCTGGCCGGGCAGCAATGCCTGCTGGCGCGACGGTTGGTCGAAGCGGGAGTGGGTACGGTTGCTATCCGCTTTTCGCCGGACGGGCGCGGCGATTACGACCGGACCATGATTGGCTGGGACGATCACGCGGTGCATGGCAACATTTTTGAGATCATGCGGCAGCGCGGGCCTCAGTTCGATCAATCCGTCAGTGCGTTGATCGAGGATCTCGACGAGCGCGGCATGTCGGACGACGTGTTGGTGGTCGTCGTCGGCGAGTTTGGGCGCACGCCGCGCATCCACGTTCACAAAGGCTGTCCGGGACGCGAGCACTGGGGACCGGCCGGTTGTGCATTGGTTTACGGTGGCGGCCTGAGGATGGGTCAGATTGTCGGATCGACCAACGACAAGGGAGAACACCCGAGCGATCGGCCGCTGACTTATCAATCCTTGCTGGCCACGATCTATCATGCCCTGGGAATCAATCCGGCCCACACGTTCATCAATCAATCAGGCCGCCCCGTCCCGATCCTGCCGACCGGCGAGTCGATCGCGGAATTGACAGGAGTGAATTTGCGGACCGACGGGCGCGAGCGAGCGGACAACGCTGCGATCGATGCGCTCACGAAGCCGGCGTCGCCCAGGGAATCCGCTACTCGCGATTCGGACGCGAGGCAACTCGGCCAGCGCACCGTCGCGTTGCCCGCCGGTGCGACCAATGCCGATCTTGCCACGTTCCTCGACCGGGGCAACCTGGACACGCTGGTCCTGCACGACGCTCGGATTGACGATGACGGGCTTGCGGCAATTGCCGACTGTCGAGCGTTGCGATGTCTGCAATTGAACGGCACGCCCGTGACCGACAACGGCCTGGTCCATCTCGGCAAGCTCGCGGCGCTCGAAGAACTCAACCTGACCGGCACGCGGACCACGGATGCGGGCCTCGCACATTTGAAACCGCTGGCGCGACTCCGGCGGCTGGCATTCAACGGCACGTCCATTTCGCTCGGTGGCGTGGTCCGGCTGTTCGTTCACGATCAGCGACGTTCGCTCGTCGAGGCTCTCAGCGCGATGGGCCTCACCAGCTTCGACGATCAGGGAAATGTCGTGGCGATTAACGTCGCAGGGACAGCGTTTGGTGATGAGGAGCTACAACATCTGGGGCCGCTCGCGACATTGCGCGAACTGCATCTGGCCGCCACGCGTGTCACGGACCGAGGGATGGTGCATGTCGGCCAGCTTGCGAATTTGGAGCGGCTGTACCTGGCGAAGTGCGAGGTCGGCGACGCCGGACTCAGGCACATCGCCCGGTTGACCCGCTTGCGGGCCATCAATCTCTACGGCACCAAGCTGACCAGCGCCGGCCTCGAACACTTGTCTGGGCTGGAACATCTCCGGTTGCTGTCGGTGACGGACGTCAAACTCAATCCCGCAGCGGTGGACCAACTCAAGAGCAAGCTGCCACGCCTGACCGTCACCGACTACGCTGCCGTGTAGCGAGCCTATCATGGATAAGCTGCTGCGCGAGGGTATCGAAATGAAGAAAGTGCGAGACGCGAATTTCATGACCAACCGACGTTCACCAGCCGTGTATTGGGCTTTGCTCTGGGGGCTGCTGTGTTCTCTGCCAGCGACAAGCCGCGCAGTGGAGGAGCCGAAGAAGGAGACGCCGAAGGTCACGTTCGAGGAACATGTGCTGCCGATCTTCAAGGCGAAGTGCGCGAAGTGTCATGCGGGAGCCGAGCCGGCTGAGGGGCTGCGATTGACGACTCGGCGCGACATTTTGCGAGGCGGGAAGTCGGGGCCGGCGATGCGGATCGCGGCGGCGGAGTCGAGTTTATTGTGGGAGAAGCTCGCGTCGAACGAGATGCCGAAGGGAGGCCCGCCGCTCTCGGCAGCCGAGAAGGGTGTGATTCGTGCGTGGATCAACGACGGAGCGGCGTCCACCGAGGCGACCGACGATGACGCCAGCGATCTCAAAGGACAAGCGGGAGATTCACCTAGCGATCATTGGTCGTTTCGCCCGCCCGTTCGCCCGTCAGTGCCGATGGCCCGACTCGCCGAGCGAGTGCAGAACCCGATTGATGCGTTCGTCATCGCGGCGTTGGAAGCCAAGGGGCTGAACCTCTCCGCCGAGGCGAGTCGCGAAGTGTTGCTGCGCCGCGCATCCTTCGACTTGATCGGCTTGCCGCCGTCGCCTGACGAGGTGCGTGAGTTTCTTGCCGATCGTGATGAACGAGCCTACGAGCGGCTGATCGAGCGGTTGTTGGCCAGCCCGCATTACGGTGAGCGTTGGGGGCGGCACTGGCTGGATGTCGCGGGATATGCGGACTCGGCCGGAGTGCTCTCCGAAGACCGGCCGCTGCCGACCGCGTTCCGTTATCGCGATTATGTGATTCGCGCCTTCAACAGCGACAAACCGTACGACCGATTTTTGCAGGAGCAGATCGCGGGGGACGAACTGACCGACTACTGGACCGCGTTCGAGAAGCTTGATCGTCTGCCGGACGAGGTCGTCGAGGCGGTCACCGCCACTGGCTACTTGCGCTGTGCTCCCGATTCGAGCCGGCCCGACTTCAACACCATCAAGAATGCCGATGCGCAGTATTTCTACCCGACGATCAACGACACGCTGCAGATCGTCGCGTCATCGACGATGGGGCTGACGCTTCAGTGTGCTCGTTGCCACAGCCACAAGTTCGATCCGATTCCGCAGGTCGAGTACTACCGACTTCAGTCGATCTTCATGGCCGCGTTCCGACCGCGTCAGTGGGTTCCGCAGATGGAGCGGCGCGTGTTTGTCGCCTCGGCGGCACAGAAGAAGACTGCGGACGAACACAACGGCAAGCTCGACGCGGAGATCGCGCGGTTGAAGAAAGAACTGACCGATCTGCGAACTCAGTACAAGCAGAAACTCTTTGACGATCGACTGGCGACCGTGCCCGAGCCGATTCGAGCCGACGTCCAGCAGGCGCTGAGCAAACCGGCGGATCAGCGCACTCCGGTTGAAAAATACTTGGCCGAGAAGTTTCAACCGCTGCTGCAACCGGACGACAAGACTTTCGACAAGTTGCTGCCCGAGACCTTCGCGGACTATCGAACCGGGGCGGAGCAGCGGAACGCGGCCATCGCCGCGCAAGAGCGGCAGCGCATGAACTTCGACGAACTGCGTGCGCTCTACGACCTGCCGGGACCGGTCGTGACACCGCTCTTGCGACGCGGCGACGCACTGACGCCGGGGCCACCCGTTGAGCCGGGCGTGCTGTCGTCGCTGACCACGCCGGTTGCGTTTCAGTGGACCCCGCCCGCTGCCGATGCGAAGACGAGCGGCCGGCGATTGGCGTTTGCTCGCTGGCTGACTCAGCCCGATCACCCGCTGACCGCACGCGTCATGGCGAATCGCATCTGGCTGCATCATTTCGGCGAAGGGATCGTCGCCACGCCCGAAGACTTCGGCACGTTGGGTGCGGCACCGAGTCATCCGCAACTGCTCGACTGGCTGGCGCGCGAGTTCGTCGAGAGCGGCTGGAGCATCAAGCACATTCATCGGCTAATCATGACGTCGAACGTTTACCGCCAGCGTTCGACTTTGGACGAAGCGCTGCATGCTCAAGCGAGGCAGGTCGATCCCGACAACCGGTTATTGTGGCGACAGCGTCTGCGGCGAATTGATGCGGAGCCTCTGCGCGACGCGATGCTGAGCACCGCCGGTTTGCTCGACCAGAGGTTCTTTGGCAGCCCGATTCCGGTCGCTCGCCGCCCCGACGGCGAAGTGAGTATCGCGGACGGCCAGAACGATCGCCGTCGTTCGATCTATGTGCAGGTTTTGCGTGGCAATCCGCTGACGATGCTTCAAGCTCACGACCAACCGGTGATGGAAACCAACTGCACGCGCCGCGGTCGTTCGACGGTTTCGACGCAAGCCCTGACGTTGCTCAACAGCGATGCGGCCGTGGCTTACGCCCAAGCATTCGCCGACCGCGCGTTGCGAGAAGCTTCCAACGCACCGCTCAACTTCATGGCCCTCGTGGCGTTGTCGCGCGAGGCCACTTCCGATGAACTGGCCGAACTCACGAAGTTCCTCACCGAGCAGCAGGCACGCTATTCGGCTCGCGGAGAAACGACTGAAGGGGCGCGGCGCAAGGCGCTAGTCGATCTGTGTCAGATGTTGCTCGCGTCGAATGAGTTTGTGTATGTCGACTGAAGGAATCTGAAATGAGAAACAGAGAGACATCCGCCATCGAGCATCTTTCGCGACGAGAGACGTTGATTCGCATGGGCAGCGGCTTCGGCGGACTGGCCCTCGGCTCGTTGCTTGGCAAGTTCGATCGGCCGGTTCTTGCGGCAGGTTCCGCGACACACAACCTGCTGCCGAAAGCCCCGCATCACGAGCCGAAAGCTCGCGCGGTGATTCAACTCTTCATGCACGGAGGTCCGAGCCAAGTGGACCTGCTGGACCATAAACCGGAGCTGTCGCGATTGAGTGGTCAGTCGCCGCCGGGCGAAGTCGCCGACGACGAGAATCGCACCACTTATCTGCTCGGCAGTCCGTTCAAATTTTCGCGGCATGGCGAGAGCAGTTTGGAGTTTTCCGAAGTCCTGCCTGGGATCGCGCGTCACGCCGACGACATTGCTGTGATCCGCTCGATGTTCACCGAGCATCGCAATCACGAGCAGGCCATTTGGATGGCGAACACGGGCCTCATCGTTTCTGGCCGGCCGAATATCGGATCATGGGCCGCGTATGGCTTGGGCGCGGAGAATCAAAACCTGCCGGCCTATGTCTCGCTGCCTGATCCCGGCGGAATGCCGGTGGATGGTGCGCGGAATTGGTCGAGCGGCTGGCTGCCTCCGGTCTATCAAGGCACGGCGATTCGCTCTGAAGGGAT
>JAYVQJ010000257.1:0-2518 GCA_043777235.1 Planctomycetia bacterium | reverse complement strand
TTAGGAGTTTGTCACCGATGGAATCACCAACGAAAGTCCGTTCTCCGGAAGAAATGCTTCAGCTCGTCGCCGAGACTTCGCTGTTTCGCGAGGTGAATCGGGCGCACTTGAATGGCCAAAGCAAGCAACTCGAATGGGTGTCGCTGGCAGGTGGGGAGGTCTTGTTCCGCGAAGGGGATGAGGTCGACGCTCTTTATGTCGTCGTTGAAGGACAATTAGAGGTGTCGAAGCGGCAGGCGAATCGGGACGGCGATTCGCCCCATGATCGGCTCGTTCTGGCAGAGCTTGGTCCTCCAACGATGATTGGCGAGATGCAGATCCTGACGGGCGGGACGCGGTCGGCGACTGTGGCTGCGACGATTCCCAGTGGTCTCGTCCGATTTCCGAAGGCCGCGTTCGACCAGTTGCTCGCCAAGGACCAGCACATCGTCGATGAGTTGTCCAAAACAATCATGCCGCGATTGTTTCGCGACCAATTGGTGAGCGTGCTGCCGAAGCTGTTCGGAGAACTCGACGACTCGATGCTGCACGATTTGGAAGCCCGAATGACGTGGCTGCACCTGCCGCGCGGTTATGTGCTCTGTTATCAGGGCGAACCGTCCGACAGTTTCTACATCGTGATCAGCGGACGATTGCAGGTTCTGATTCGGGACGGCGGCGGGGAGTCGCGTCAGGTGGGCGAAGTCTCGCAGGGAGAATCGGTCGGCGAGATGGGTGTCTTCACCGGCGTGCCCCGCTCGGCCACGATCATTGCCTCGCGCGATTCGCAACTGGTACGGTTCTCGAAGGCGGACTTTGAAGAATTCACCACGCACTATCCGCAACTTCTCAAACATCTCACGCGGCTGTTGATCCAGCGTTTGCAACGCCATGACCGCAGCGCGAAGTCGAACAGTTTGAGCACAAACATTCTTTTGGCACCGGCGAGCAACGGAGCTCCGGTGGACGAATTCGCGTGCCGTTTGCTGGCGGCGCTCAGCGAGATTCGACCGGCTGACGGTTCCGGATTGCAGTCGTGTCTCTTGCTGACCAGCCTGTATGTCGAACGACTCTTGGGTGTTCGCGGGATTGCTCAGGCGACGGAGAACGAGCCGAATGATCTTCGTTTGCGATCGTGGCTTAGCCAGCAAGAACAGCAATACGGTGCCATCTTCTTTCAAGCCGATCCGACCGTGACGGAATGGACGAAGCGCTGCATCCGCAGCACGGACGAGATCATTTATGTGGCCGATCCCAACCACGATTCGCCGGGCACCGCCGTCGCGCAAGAGATTCAAGATCAAGAGATGCTCCATCAGACCCGTCGCCGCCGAGCGTTGGTCCTGATGCACCGCGATGATGTCGTTCGACCTTCAAACACAAAACGCTGGTTGACCGCGCTGCATTTGGAGTCAACGGGAGCAGAGCGTCAAATTGGCACGCGGCACTTCCATCTGCGTCGCGGCAGCGATGCCGACTATCAACGAGTCGCACGGTTCGTGTCGGGTCGCGAGGTGGGTTTAGTGCTCAGCGGCGGAGGTGCGCGCGGGTTTGCTCACGTTGGCTGCATTCGCGCGATGCGCGAGTTGAACATTCCGATCGACATGATCGGCGGCGTCAGCATGGGCAGCCTGGTCTCGGCGGCCTATGCCTATCACCCAGAACGTTTCGAGGAAGCGATCCAGACGATCAAGTCGCAGTTGAAGGGAGTGCTGTTCGATTTGACTCCGCCCGTCGTCTCCTTCGCCCGTGGCCGCCGCTTCGACCAACGCTTGCAGAGTTGGTTTGGTGATTCTCGAATCGAAGATCTTTGGGTTCCCTACTTTTGTGTCGCCAGCAATCTGACGAAAGCCAACATCGAGGTCTTCGACACCGAGCCGCTTTGGTGGGCCGTGCGAGCCAGCGGTACTCTGCCCGGCCTGACTTCCCCCATGATCCGCGACGGCTGCCTGTTGTTCGACGGCTGCTTGCTCGACAACTTGCCGATGGACGTGATGCGCGAACGAATGGGGACGTCGCAGGTCATCGCGGTCGACGTGGTTCCTCCACACGATCTGAAAGTGGATGTCACCGAAGTACAGAGCCCATCGGGTTGGTGGCTGTTATGGAAAAAGCTCACCCGTATCGGTGCCAAAGTCGAACTGCCGAGCATCGTCTCAATCATGCAGCGCGCCGCGGAGTTAGGCAGCGTGTACGGCCGGCACAAGCTGATCGAGAGCCGCTTGGCCGACATCTACCTGCAACCCCCTGTCGACGACATTTTCGTTGCGGACTTCAACAAAGTGGACGAAGCCTCCCGAATCGGTTTCGAGCACTGCAAAGAACGCCTGGCCGAATGGTGGGCCAGCCACGAGGCGAAACCGAAATAACGGTTCTTCGGAGAACTGAGAATGAGAGGGAATGAAAGGGGGAATGAAAGGGAATGAAAGGGGTCAGGGGAGAATGGCACTGTCGCGTGTGTAAGTGGTGAGTGGTTCGTTAGTTGTTGAGAAGTTGTTGTTTCAGAGTTGCGCGGGGTTGCTGCATAAGTTTGTAGCCG
>JAYVQJ010000256.1:0-2519 GCA_043777235.1 Planctomycetia bacterium | reverse complement strand
TGTTGGCTCAAGGGGATCCTCCGTCGCCGGTCACGCAGGTCGTGCTCCGCAACTCACACCGCATCGGCGATGAAGTCCAACTCAACACCGATCGCCGGTTCTTGGTCCACGCCGCACAGCTCGGCTTCCACGAACTCGAAATCCACGGTCCCGGATCGCCGCTCGTTTGCCGGGACGAGCACCGCGTCTATCTCTGGGCTCCGCTCCCAGAAATGCCCCTGCTCATCGCCGGCCCGGACTCCGTGCAGATCGAATCCCCACTGACCACCACCTTGCATCGGCCCACGCGGCATCTCCCACCGCCACGCCGTCCGCGAACAGCTACCGAAAGGACACGCTCCACCATGCCTCAGAACCGCATTGCCGCCACGCTCACCGTCGCCGAGGCCAGTCAGATGATCGACGAACTCAACGCCACCAACACCGCCACGGCTGGAGGCCGCCGATGATCACGCTCTTCCCGGAACCTCGCGTGAGTCCTTCGGTGAGCAATCCGCACGCGGCCACTTCCCCGTTGCTGGCCTGCACGCCTCGCGAGCGTGTGCGCGACTATGTGAGTTTCTCGGCGCTGTCGTCGTATCAGCGCTGCTCCCTACGCTAATTCTTCCGCTACGTTGCCCAACTGCCCGAAGAGTCAACGTCCGCAAGCCTTGTCTTTGGCCGCGCCATCCACCGCGCCATCGAGTTCCACTTCAAGGAACTGCTGGCCGGCAATGCGCCGCCCGACCTCGGCACGCTGCTCGCCGAGTTCAACTCCGGCTGGGACGAAACACCGGCCGAGCAAGTCACGTTCCCCAAGACGGACACGCGCGACAGCTTGGCCCACTTGGCCGACCGCGTACTCACAGCGTTCCGAGACAGTGACGTCGCGCAACCGAAGGGGCGCATCCTCGGCATTGAGGAAGAGCTGCGCGGCCGAATCATCGACGGTGTGCCCGACCTGCTGGCCCGACTTGATCTGCTGACAGAGTCCGAGGGCACGCTCAGCGTCATCGACTACAAAACGAGCAAGAGCGCGTGGACCGGAGACCAAGCGACAGACTCCGCCGAGCAATCGCTGTTGTACGGCGAACTCGTCCGCCAACACTTTCCCGCCAGGCCAATCCGCTTGGAATTTGTAGTATTCACGAAGGCCAAAAAGGTCGCCATTAGCCGCTACACGGTCTCGTTCGATGCTGCCCGTGTCACGCGGACCAAACGAGTCGCTCAGCGTGTGTGGCGTGCCATCTCTGCCGCCAACTTTTTTCCGTCGCCGTCGCCGTTGAGCTGCAACGGCTGTCCGTATCGCAACGCCTGCCGCCAATGGTCCGGCTAAACCTTCGTGCCCATCCAGGGCACACCTCATCCCGGCCCGTCGCGCCATTTCAGCGTGTCTCATTTGAGACCGCTGATTGGCGTGCGGGTCGGGCAATGGGCAGATTCGGGCCGGCCTTTCGTTTAGCCATCAGACAACCCATCCTGTAACAAGTCCTACGATCCGGAAACCACTGTGACGTCGGGGCAGCCCACTGGCTGCGTCCTTCTGTCCGGGACAGTCATTTCTCAAGAATCGAACTATCGAGTCCGGAAAGCGGTCTCGGCTGATAATAGGGAAGTTTGTTGTCAACCCCTTCAATGGAGGGTTCGATGCAAACGCATCAGCCTTATTGGTTCCACGGCGCGGGCGGTTTGTTGACTGGCACGGCTGCTGGACGACGTGGGCTTACGGCAGTCCGTTGACCTCGACGCTGAAGATCTCGCCCTTATTGCGGCCCTCGTGAGTCTGCATCATCCGTGGGCGAACCGGGCCGAATCATCGTCGGGGATACAGGCGACGCATCAACCGTCCGCTGCGACTGGAACTGCTCAGGCTCTGACCGCGACTTTGCGCCGCGCAGGGCCGAGGCGTCTGGTAACTCATCCTCGTCCGCCTGCTGGTGCCGTCGTCCGTCATGTTGAGCCTTCCGATGAATCCAGCTCATCAACAATTCAACCCCATCGGACGTGAATCCCACCTCCGGAACTCGGCGGGCATCGTCATCCGGCGAGGAGTGCGGAACAGGGTTTGCGATTTACTCCTTTGGAGTGCGGGAATTTATGACCGCTTTTCTTGCTTTCCTGATCCAACGATCGCAAATAAGGCAAAGAAAGCGGTGATGAATCACCGCACTCCAAAGGAATTCGATGCGCCTTTACGAACCCTGTTCCGCACTCTCCGGCGAGACGATCAGCCGAGTCTTGTTGACGGCGGCCACTGCGAAGGCGTTGGCCGCGACCATCGACTGAAACGCAGGCGATTGAAATACCAGCGGCAGATGCTCTTGTAAGGGTCTGTGCATAATTAACTTCCGAGAGTTGGTGTTTGGCTTCGAATTGTCGATTGGCATGAGTGGCTGGTCCCTATCCCAACGGGATTATGACTCATAGCCCAGGGTTGCCGCGCACGGCCAGCGCATATCAAAGGTATTGTCCTGTGAGGACTTGGGCGAGGAAGTCGTCGTTCCAGCCAGCGATTTGCATTTTGCCTCGGAGACTTTCTG
>JAYVQJ010000255.1:0-9780 GCA_043777235.1 Planctomycetia bacterium | reverse complement strand
AGCGAGGGCGATGACAAGAGGCGTTTCCCTTTGTTTCCCTCGCTGACGCTGCGGGTTACTGGGGTAAAGTAAGTGCCATTGCGCGCTAGCGTCCGGTTGGGAACGTCGCGGATACTCGAACCGGACGCTAGCGCGTGCCGGCTCACGGTCTGAGGCGGAGCCTCGTTAACGATCTGAGTCGATTCACAATATGGGAAGGCGAAGTTCTCGCCTTCCCATTCTTTTTTCGGCGACTGTCATGTTGCTTGGCTACAACACGAACGGCTTGGCATTCCATCGCTGGCAGGACGGTCTCGAATTGCTGGCCGAGGTTGGCTTCCGAGCCGTCGCGATCACGGTCGATCAGCACTGCCTGAATCCGTTCGCGTCGAATTTCGCGAGCGAACTCGCCGAGATGCAGCGGATGCTCGAACGGCTGCAACTCCGCTCGGTGATCGAGACCGGTGCGCGGTTCTTGCTCGACCCACGGCAGAAGCACGAGCCGACGTTGATCTCGCTCGACGCGGAATCGCGATTGCGCCGTGTCGATTTCTTGTGTCGCTGCATCGACATCGCCAAGGAGTTGAACTCCGACGCCGTCTCGTTTTGGTCGGGCGTGTGGAGGATGGGCACTCTTGCCCGTCCCTCTTCAGCCGCCGCAGGGTCGGGCAAGAGTGCCCAACCTCCAGAGTGCGCCTGGCAATGGCTGCTCGATGGCTGTTGTCGAGTCACCGATTACGCCGAGCAGCACAACGCGCAACTTGCGTTCGAGCCAGAACCGGGCATGTTGGTGGAGTCGCTGGAGCAATACGGCAAACTTGCCGAGCAAGTCGCATCGCCGCGATTCGGCTTGACGATCGACATCGGTCATGTGCAGTGTGTCGAGGAAGGCTCAATCGCCGATCATCTGCGAAGTTGGGCGAAGCCGCTCTGCAACGTGCATATCGAAGACATGCGGCGCGGCGTTCACGAGCATCTGCGATTCGGCGAAGGAGAGATCGACTTCCCGCCGGTGATGGCCGCGTTGCGAGAGATCGGATACACCGGTTGCGTGAATGTCGAACTCAGCCGGCACAGCCACATGGCCCCCGAAGTGCTCCGCGAATCGTTCGAATTTCTGTCGAGGTTGTGATGCGAAACGTCTCTGCGATCCCTCCGCGTCAAAGTAACCCGAAGCGTCAGCGAGGGCGGATGATGCTGCCGCTCAATGATGCCAATAGAACGTTCGCCCTCGCTGACGCTTCGGGTTACATCGCTCGACAATCTTCTCATTCAGATGAAACTTTCAACGTTTGTCGCACAGGCGGATCACAGAGGGCGTGGAGATTCGCTCTGTTCGCCGCAGTTTGTTTTTTCTCAACGCCTCTTTGGGCCGACGGCTTCCCCTCGGAGTTGGTCCGCTTCAAACAACACGGCGACAAGCCGATCTTCACGGCGGCGGGGCCGGGAACTTGGGAAGTGAAAATTCGTGAGCGAGGTTGGATTCATCTCGATCCGACTTCCGACGGCACCGATACCGCGAAGCCGAAGTATCGGCTGTGGTACACCGGCTACGACGGGACTCGCGAAGGAATCAAACGGCTGGGCTACGCGACCTCCGCCGACGGCATCGCTTGGACGCGGCACAAGGAAAACCCGATCCACGATCAGCATTGGGTTGAGGACATGTCGATCATTCCTCATGCCGGCGTCTTCCACATGTTCGCCGAAGGCAAGGACGATCAAGCTCAACTGCTGGCCAGCCGCGACGGAGTGAAGTGGCAGCGATCCGGCCAGCTCGACGTTCGCAAAGCGAACGGCCAGCCGATTGAGCCAGGTCCGTATGGCACTCCGACCGCATGGCTCGAAGACGGTGTCTGGCACTTGTTCTACGAACGAAGTGACGCCGGTGTCTGGCTGGCGACGTCGCGCGATCTCAAGATTTTTAAGAACGTCAGCGACGAACCGGTGCTGCGACCCGGCCAAGGGATTCACGACCGCGACCTGATCGCGATGAATCAAATCGTGAAATACAAAGGCCGCTACTACGCCTACTATCACGGCTCGGCGAAGGGCGAGACACCATCATTGTGGAGCACCTGTGTTGCCGTCTCCGACGATCTGCGCTCATGGAAGAAGTACGACAACAATCCCTTGTTGCCGCGCGAACTGAACCGCTCCAGCGGCATCGTCATCCGCGACGGCGAAAAATTCCGTCTCTACACAATGCACTCAGAAGTCTGGCTGCATGAGGGAGATTGATTGTCTTTGGTCCTTGGTCATTGGTGATTTGCTCAAGCAATGACCAATGACCAATGACCAATGACCAATGACCAATGACCAATGACCAATGATTTTTGAGCTTCTCAACCCTTGGATGCTGGCGGGCTTGGCGGGAGTCGCCTTGCCGGTGATCGCGCATTTGCTGAGCAAGAAGAAGTTCGACATCGTGTCGTGGGGCGCGATGCAGTTTCTCAAGTTGGGGCAAGAGACTCGGCGGCGCGTGTGGCTCGAAGATTTGTGGCTGCTGTTGCTGCGAATGGCGTTGGTGGCGTGGTTGGCAATCGCGTTGGCTCGGCCGTGGATCTCGGCCAAATGGCTCGGAGATATCGGGCCGCAGCCGAATCGGGACATCGTGCTGATCATCGACGGCTCTTACAGCATGGCTTGGGAAGCGACGTCGGTGACGCCGCAGGAGCAAGCGATCCGTTGGATCGATCAATTTCTCGGCCAACTTCGTCCCGGCGACACGGTCACGTTGCTGGAGGCTCGCGAGCAAGTCCGCACGCTGATCGACCCGCCGACTCGCGACGTGAACCGCGTGCGCGATGAACTCAAACAGCTTTCACCGCCGACCGGGACCGCGAATTTTCCGGAGGCGTTGGCTCACGCGGTGAAGCTGCTCAGCCGGACGAATCACATGCGGCGCGAAGTCGTGTTGCTGACGGACGGGCAGTCGCAAGGATGGTCTTCAGACGACTCGAACTTGTGGCTGCGGCTCGATGACCTCAAGAAGCAGTCGTCGATCACGCCTCATCTGTGGGTCGTCAACGTCTTAAACGCCGGTCTTGCCAACGGCGATGAACCGCCGCCGTCGGCCGAGCGATTGAACTTTCATGTCGAGCGATTGCAGCCGTCGCGTGAGCTGTCCGTGCCGAACTTTCCAGTCCGCTTTCAAACACGAGTTCGCTTCAGTGGCGGTTCGACGAGCGTGACTCGGCAAGTCCATTTCGAAGTCGACGGGCAGCGACTCGCCGAGCGAACACAGTCGGTCACGCTCTCGCCAGGTGGCGAGGCGAACGTGGAATTCGAGCATCGCTTCGAGTCGCTCGGATCGCATCTTGTCCGAGTGGTCCTCGATCCCGATGACTTGCCGACGGACAACGTGAGCGAAGCCGTGATCTCCGTCACCGAAGCAGTGCCGGTACTCTTGGTGGACGGCGACCCTCGCCCCGAGCCGGTGCAGAGCGAGACGTTTTTCATTCGCGCTGCGTTGGCCGCGGCCGGCAACGACACGCCGTGGGTCAAGCCGACGACCGTGAAGTGGTCCGAGTGGACTCCTCAACGTAGCCCTCTCGCTCCGCGAGAGGAGTTGCCGAACACACGACCGAAGACGGAAAAACCGTCCGTGCCGAACGCACGCCCGGCTGACCTTTCGCGGAGCGAAAGGGCTACGTTGAACGAACTCGACAAGTACGCGGTCGTCGTGTTGGCGAACGTTCCCAAACTGACCGACGATCAATTTGCGGGGCTGACCGATTATGTGCGGCGCGGCGGTGGTCTTGGACTCGCGTTGGGAAATCGGATTGAGCGGGACAACTACAACCATCAGCTCTTCGCCGACGCGACCGGACTGCTGAGTGTGTCATTGAAAGAGATCGAATCGGAAACTCAGGAACAGCGTGAGCAAGGAGTGATGATTGCGAACGCAACGCTCGATTCTCCGTGGCTGCAACGCTTCCGAGCCGAACGCGGCGCGGCCTTTACGAACGCGCGTTTCAGCCGCTGGTGGAAGCTGGAGGTCGGGGAAGACGGGGGGCAGAAGGCGGAAAGCGGAAGACAGAAAGCAGAAGTCAATGACGGGGCGGACGCGGCGGATGAGTCAGAGAATGAAATGCCTGAACGGTCGCCAACGGCTGTGTTCGCTCGGTTGCAGACGGGAGCGCCGTATCTTGTCGGCGGTCAGTTCGGTCGAGGCAACGTATTGCTAGTGACGTCACCGTTGGATGCCGATTGGAACACGCTGCCGGCGCGGCCGGACTTCGTCGCGTTCGTGCATGAGTTCTTGTTTCAACTCGCGTCGCGCCGCGGCGAACGGAACGTCGCGGTCGGGCAACCGCTGGTGATTCAAGTTCCCGAGGAAGCTCCACCGGCGGAAGCGGGAGCCGAACCGACCGTGACTTTTGTCTTCGAAGGCCCGGACAGCGAACCTCACGAGGCGAAGATCAAAGGCGAAGGAGCCTCGCGATTGTTGGTGCTGGATGACACGTCGCTGCCGGGCATGTATTTGCTGCGTCGTAAGGAGCCGGCGGATGAGCAACGTCTCGCGGACAAGGCGACGGGTCATCGCAAGCCGGTCGCACCAGAGAAAGACAAACTCGCGAGGCCGCTCGCTGCGAAGGGTCGGGAATTATTTGTGGTCAACGCGGATCGCGCCGAGTCTGACCTGACGCCGCTGACAGAGGAGCAACTCGCGTCGATCACTGCCGACGATCGCTTGCAGTTCATTCGAGAAGGCCGCGAGATTCAGGCGGCAGCGTCGAATGAATTGCCGCGGCACGAATTGTGGCAACTGTTGTTTCTGGCGTTCCTGGCGTTGCTGGTGGGCGAAGTGCTGTTCACTCGCAAACTGGTCCGCGGCGGGCATGTCGTCAGCGATGCGTGATGTGACGGCACGACAGGAGGAGCTTCCATGTCAGTCTGGTTGGCCTGGGCCATCGACTCGCTGCGCCGCGCGGCATGGGCTCCCGTATTGGTCTTCGTGTTTCACGTCGTGGCCATCATCGGTTTGAACATTTACAGCCGGTTTCCTGAGTTCGACATTCCGATGCACTTTGTTGGTGGAGCCGCGATCGCCTACTTTTTCGGAGGTTGCTACCAAGCGGCTGCCAAACGGGAATTGCTGGGTCAGCCCGCGGCGGTCATGTTTCCTCCGATGATTCTTGGCCTGACGTGTCTGGCCGCCGTCGTTTGGGAATTCGCGGAGTTTCTTGTCGAGCAATGGTTCGGAATCCGAACTCAACCCAGCTTGGCGGACACGCTGTTGGACTTGCTCATGGGATTGCTGGGCGGAGCAATCTGGATCGCTTGGAATCGGTACCGCTCACCTTGAGCTTGTGCATTTCATCGGGTGATGAGCCGCAGAGATCTGCGCGGTTCCGCATCCGAACTGCGTGGACATGATCGTGAATGCTCGCTGAAATACGCCGCTCTTCCACAACCACCTGCCGTCGACTTTCATGCCCAGCCCTCAACACCGCATCAACGCAGCTTTCGACTTGTTGATTCAAGGTGCCTCGCCGTTCGTCGAGCGCGAGCTACAAGCGTGCTATCGCGACAATTGGCAAGAGGCGGCTCGCAGCAGTTTTCGCGAAGATCGCGGGATCGCGATCAACAAGGGCGAGACGATCCGCTGGGATACGCACTCGCTGCTGACAGTCATGTGGGACCAGTGGAACGGAGTGTTCCGGCACAAGCTGGGGTTCCTCGAACGCAGCCTTGTCAGCGAGCTGCGCGAGTATCGCAATCGTTGGGCTCATCAAACGCAATTCGCCTTCGAGGACATCTATCGCATCCTCGACAGCGTTGAGCGGTTGTTGAAGGCGGTCGGTGCCGCCGAAGCTGAGACTGTGCGTCAGGAGCGACAAGCTCTGATGCAGGAAGAAGTCTCGGAAGAGTTGAACCAAACGTCGAAGGCGATGCTCGCGCGTCGCAACTTCGGAGAAACACTGGCGGTCTACATCGTCTGCGCAGCGGCGCTGTCTTACACGGTGATTACCGAATGGGGTTCCGCCGGCTGGATTGTCGCCGCGTTGATCGTGTTTTTATTCGCACTGTTGACTTACAAGCGTCTGCAGCCACAGCCGCTGAGCCTTGGGCCGCACGAGTGCTTGACCTGCCACCGGATCATTTACAGCACGCTCTGCCCGTATTGTCACCCGGCGAAAGTGGAACCGGTGCCGGGCTCCTGAGCGCATCCGTTCGAACCAAGCAAGATCGCGGGTCTCGTGGCTGAACCGTTCGAGTCGAAACTCGAGGGTGAACGCCGCAAGACCCGCGATCGGTCGGATCAACGCTCCCTGCGGAGCATCGAGCCTGTGTGTTTGGTTGGTTTCGAGTTGCCGTTCTAAGTAGACCGGTCACTCCGTGACCGGAATTTTCGAGTCACGGAGTGACTCGTCTACTTTGCGACCGGTTGTTCTGGAAGGGCGATCTGTTCGGATAGATGTACCTTGTAATATCGAGTTCCGCGCGTGTCGTAGAAATAAACGTCGTTGTGATCGCTGGCCCAGACGGCTCCCAAGCGAACTTGCCGAGGCCCCTGCACCGAGAACTGATACCCGCACAACTTGCCCTGCTTGATGAGCGGCGAGTGCCGGACTTTGGTTTGCTCCAGCAGCAGATTTTCTTTGTCGCAGAGCTTCGTGCGCACGAACGACTGAAGTTCGTCGAGCGTCCGAATTCCCGGCAGGATGTCACTCATTCGAGGCGTCTCCCAGTCACGCCGAATAGATATCGGCCGGGACCGGACGAAGCTGCGTTCCGTCGCCGGCTCACCGAGCAACCGACATCGCAGGCTTGCCCCGCACGACGCGACTCGGCGGACGAATCGTTCTGGCCGGAACTTTTCGAGCCGGGTGGAATCCGCATCGCGGACAAAGTCGCTACCATGCCGCGCCTTGCTCAGCGAACCATGTCTGCCGCGGGAAGTCCCGCTTAAGTCGGACGCTGAGCCTCACGGAAACTTTGCCGATTGTGCCTGCCGAAATGGACCCATGCGAGCCGGCGGGCGTTAGCTCCCGGACGTTGCCACGAGGCGAGTTTGTCCGGGGGCTGACGCCCGCCGGCTCGCCAAGGGACGTTTTCAACAACCTTGAAGGAGCCTGCCCGTGCCACTCATCGCCCCGGCCACACTGATCGAATTCGCTGTTCAATTACTTTCCAATGGAGGAGCAGATGCCGAGGAATCCGGCATCGTCGCCGACAGTCTTGTGCAGGCGAATCTGCGTGGACACGACTCGCACGGAGTCATGCGGATTCCGTTCTACCTGCAAAACGTGAAGAGCGGCCGACTGCATGCCGGCGCGCGACTGGCGATCCTGCGCGAGACAGCCAGCGTGCTCGTCACCGACGGCGACTGGGGCTTCGGACAAGTGCTGGCGCGCGACCTCACGAACCGTTTGATCGCGAAGGCCGCGACCACCGGCATTGCCTGCGGTTCGCTGCGGCAGTCGGCGCACATCGGCCGCTTAGGCGAGTACGCCGAGATGGCCGCCGCGAAAGAGATGGCCTCGATCATCGTCGCCAACACGCACGGTGGTGCTCCGCGAGTCGCGCCCGTCGGAGGCAAACGTCCGAGGCTTGGCACGAACCCGTTGTGCATGGGAATGCCGCGAGCGGACGGTGCTCCGTTCGTGCTCGACTTTGGCACGAGTGCGACCGCCGAAGGGAAGGTCCGAGTCAAACACATCGCCGGTCAACCGATTCCATTGGGCTGGGTGCTCGATCCCGACGGCAAGCCGACGACGAATCCCGCGATGTTGTACGGCGATCCGCCCGGCACGATTCTGCCGATGGGTGGCGACCAAGCGTACAAAGGTTTCGGATTGTCGTTCTTGATCGAGATGTTTTGTGGTGGCTTGTCTGGTGGTCCGTGCGTCGGCCCGAATCCGCCGCCGCCGCTGGGCAATGAAGCGATCTTCATCGTGATCGATCCGAAACTCTTCTGCGGTGTCGAGCACTTGTTCCAGCAAGTCACCGGTCTCGAAGACTTCGTCCGCAGTGTCCCGCTCATCGACGGCGTCAAAGAGGTCACGCTCCCCGGCGACCCCGAACGCCGAGTTCTCGCCGATCGAACAGCCAAAGGAATCCCACTCGACGATGGCAACTGGCAAGCGCTGGTGAAACTCGCCGGTGAATTGAACGTCACGGTGCCGAGCGTTGTGTAAGAGGCTGACAAACAACCTTGGACTGTGAGCCGGAACGCGCTAGCGTCCGGTTGGGGCGTCGATTGATCCTCGAACCGGACGCTAGCGCGTGCCGGCTCAGAAATCGGTACTTTGCCAGCTTCTAATCGTTCGATCGAGAGAGGACGTTCCGATGGCTGAGGCCACCGAAATGCAAAAGCAACGTGCGATCGAGGCTGCACAGGGCTATTTGATGCTCGACCTGCCAGATGCTGCGATTCGTCGGCTCGGCGTATTTCCCAGCAATGATGCACCCGCCGAGGTCGAACAATTGCGCGGCGAAGCCTACCGCCAAAAAAACGACTACGAGCAAGCGTTGGAGCACTTCGAACGTGCGGCCGTTGACGGTGAGCGTAGTCTCGATTTGCTGATGAGCATGGCTTGGTGTTTCAAACGAGTCGATCGTCTCGACAAGTCGATTGAGTGCATGAAGGCGGCTTATCGCAGTTCGCCGAAGGTCGCCGTCGTGCTCTACAACCTTGCCTGCTACTACTCGCTCGCGGGCGAAAAAGAGGAGGCACTCTCGTGGCTGGCACGAGCCTTCCGATTGGACAACTCCTACCGCAAGCAAGTAGCGAAGGAGCCCGACTTCGATCCGATCCGCAATGACCAGGACTTCGTTTACCTCATGCAACTCTCCGAGCCGAAGGAAAGCCCCAAGACGCCATGACCGACATCGACGTCGAACGTCTGCATCAACATCTCGTCCGAATTGTCCGCCCCCGTCCGAGCGGCAGTGCGGAATTGGAATCATTGCGGAACTACGTCAGCGATCAACTTGCGAGTTTCGGCTGGACCGTCCGTCGCCACGAGTTTGAAACCGTTTCCGAAATTGGAGAGACGCTGACCGGCATCCAACTGATCGCGACGCTGCCGAGTTCCTCAAAGCAAGCCGACTCGTGGCTCTGCATCGCCGCGCATCTCGATTCGCGGCCGGAAACTCCCGGAGCCGACGACAACGCCACTGGCGTCGCCGGCTTGCTGGAGATCGCTCGCTGCTGGCCCGAATGGAAACTGGCTGATAGTGCCCAAGTGGAACTCGTCGTCACCGACCTCGAAGAGCACGGCATGTTGGGCGGAGCCGAACACGCGCGGTTGTGGCTCGCTCGGCCGGAGCGGCTGATCGGCATGATCGCGCTGGAGATGATCGGCTTCTGCAATCAGCGACCGAACACGCAAGCTCTGCCCAAGCAACTGGTCGGCAAGTATCCGACGACCGGCAACTTCGTCGCCGTCATCGGCAATCAAAACTCGACGCAATTGATCGAACTCTTTTGCGACGGCCTCAAAGAGATTTCGCATCTTCCGGTCGAAACTTTGCAAGTCCCCGAAAACGGCAACCTGCTGCAAGCGGTTCGCTTGAGCGATCACAGCCCCTTCTGGGATGCCGGCTTCCCCGCCGTGATGATCACCGACACCAGCTTCCTGCGCAACCCGCACTATCACCGCGGCAGCGACACGATCGAAACGCTCGACCTGGAGTTTCTCCACCAAGTCACCGCCGGTTGCTTGCGTGCGATGCGACTCGTGGTTTCTTCGTAGGGTGGGACCAGCGGCCTGTCTTTTACACACAACTTATGGTGTTGTCTCTGGGCCGAAGGTTTGCCAGGCTCGGGAGTAGTCGAGCATGCGTCGC
>JAYVQJ010000254.1:0-2520 GCA_043777235.1 Planctomycetia bacterium | reverse complement strand
CTGATAGCCGTTCGTGTCGGCGTACCGAGCCGCATCCAACCAGTGCATCGCCATCCGCTCGGCATGACGCGGCGAGGCGAGCAATCGGTCCACGGCTTTCTCGTAGGCATCCGGCGAATCGTCGGACAAGTAATCTCGCAGCTCGCTGAGCGACGGCGGCAAGCCGGTCAGGTCCAACGTGACTCGGCGAAGCTGCGTTTCTTTCGGAGCCGGTGGCGACGGGGCAAGCCCTTCGGCTTGCAATCGCGCGAGCACGAAGTTGTCGATCGAGTTTCGGATTTCGAGTTTCGAGTTTCGGATTTCCGGAACGGCCGGTCGGCTCGGCGGAATGAACGCCCAATGCTGTGAGAACTCGGCCCCTTGTTCGATCCAACGGCGCAGCGTTTCCTTTTGAGCGGCGCTGAGCGGCTTCTTCGCGTCCGGCGGCGGCATCACGAGGTCGTCGTCTTGCGAGTCGATGCGTGCGACGAGTTCACTCGCGGCCGGCTTGCCGGGTGTCACCGCAGCTTTTCCCGATTCGGTTTTCGCGATCGCGGAGTCGCGTTGATCGAGCCGCAGCTTGGCCTGCCGAGTCGCTTCGTCGGGACCGTGACAGCTCCAGCAATGATTCGACAGGATCGGCCGCACGTCGCGTGCGAAGTCGATGCGAGCGTTCGTGGCTGGTGTTTGCGCGACGGCATTAGTCGCGGTCAACATCGCGAAGCTAGTGGCAACGACCAGAAGAGTTCGATTCAACAACATCGGCATGATGAGCAATCAATCCTTTTTCAGCGGGCGATTCGGCGGTGGAGACTCGGAGTCGCGAAGTGGGCGAGGACCATCGAACGGCGGGAACCGGCCTTTCTTGTCGCGTCGATCGTCCCCATCAGGAGCACCAACTCCGGGACGAAAGCGGCTGCCGACGTCCCGCAGAAAGCGATCCATGTCCGGCGTGCCGAGGATTTGCTGCAACTCCGCGATCGCGGGCACATGCTCCTTCACATACAGCGGCAGCAATTCCAGTTGATGCTCCTCGCGGTTCATCTGATTGAGCCGAGCCTTTTCCGCCGCCGGCAATTTCTCTTGAACGGCGATCAGTGCCTCTGGCCGGGGACGATGATCTTCCAACGTCCGAGACGTCTCTGTCATCAAGCCTCGCACCAGCACCATGACGAGCAGTGCCCCGCGCGGGTCGGGTTGATTGGGATTCAGATTGAAATTGCGCATGACCGGCAGTTGTCTGACCGGCCCATCCGGCAGGGCCGCGACGATTTTCTCGATGGTCTGGCTGCCGGTCCCGAAGAGTCGCACGACCGGCGATCCGAGCGGCCGACGTTCCAGCGTCAATCGCAAAACGCGGACGGTTCGCGAATACGAGTCGAGCTTGTTGAGTTCCTCGTGCGTCTCGGCCGGCAATTCCTGTTCGAGCACGCGAACGATCACTTCCATCTCCGGAACACACGAACCAAGCCGATCTCCGATCGGCATCGCCAGTCCGCCGAAGAGCCGCTCGGTCATTCGTTGCTTCGCATTGTTTTGACCGAACGGCGGACCATTCTGCGGACGATCCGACGGCCCCGGTTCGGGCATCTCGCCGTGCGGCGGCCGATGACGCAATCGGTCGATCAATTGCCGACGCGCCTCTGGATCTTGCGTTTGCCGCAGCTCATGCCGATCGACCGGTGAAAGCGAATCGGCCCAACGTTGATACTCATCAAAGGCTGCTCTGAGTTCTCGATCACGTTCAATTTCACGCTGCAAGTTCCGCAAGCGGTCACGCTCGGCCGGAGTCATCTCGTGATAGACGCGGAAGTTCTCTTCCAACCGCTGACGTTCGGCGACGGTCATCTCGCCAAATCGTTGCCGATTGGCCTCGCGCTGCGGCGATGCGGGATCATCTGCCGCCAGCAACCACGGCAACAGCGACACGCTGAGCACGACGGTTATCGCCGCCACGCGCGATGCACCAGCCCGACGCGCCAGCGAGGGGTACTTCGACGTCAACTTGACCCCTCGCAGGCGCGTCGGGCTAGTGTGAATCAGCCATTTATCGCGGAGGAGGTCGTCGCTCATTGCGATCCCTTTCGCGTTGGAAGTCTCGGAGGAATTGTGCATCGCCGATCTCGCGATAGACGTCAATTCGTTCGATCAATGGCAAGTCATCGAGCCACACGTCGTTGTCCTGTCGAGCAGTCATACGGCCCACGACAAACCCCAGAATGCTCACTGCAATCAATCCCGCTGACCAAGCCGCAATTCCACCATTTCTGAATCGAGTCGGCTTGGCAACATTCAGAGCAACCGTCGGTGCGACAGCCTGCTCGTTCGGAAGTGCGGTCGTCGCTCCGGAAACTTTCAGCGTCGTCAGTGTCCGACTGCTGAACTCGCTCGATGCGTTTGGCCGAGGCAGCAGGTCGAGCAACTCCCACGCGCGGTTCAGCTTCTCGACCTCAGCCCGCATCGTCGGATCGCTGGCCAACGAATTCTCCACGTCGCGCGCGTCCCCCTCCGGCAGTTCGCCGTCGAGGTACGCGACCAACT
>JAYVQJ010000253.1:0-2524 GCA_043777235.1 Planctomycetia bacterium | reverse complement strand
ATCAGAGTACGCTGTCATCTCAATGTTGGTCGGACTCTTCGCGATCTTGCTACCGTGGCTGAATGCACGCAACGCGGTGTATCTCGGAACGGCGACTCTGGTCCCTGCCGTGGCAATTCTGGTGCAGAACAACGCTGTCGCGGGCGTGCTGCTGACGGTGTTCGGCGGACTGGCCATGTTCAAGCTCGCCGCCGATGCCTATCAAGCTCCGAAGATTGAGCGCGAACGAATGCAGGTGGTGCTGATCCTGATGTTTTTCTCGATGCTCTTCTGGGCGTTCTTCGAGCAAGCCGGGAGTTCGCTAAGCAACTTCACGGATCGCAATGTGAATCGTGTTGTCGGCGGCGAAGTGATTACCGCCGCGGAAGTCGGCCAGAAGCGAGAGACACTCAGAATCACGTCGGCTTTGTTGGGACGCGAGGTTGCGGGACGTCAGTGGGACGTGAAGCTCGTCGATGCCGCTCAAGGGACCGCGAACCAGTTCATCCGCAGCCTGCCGAAAGAATTGTCCGATCCGGAGATTCAACAGCTCGTCAACGCGCAGGCGTTGAAGACCGTCGATGAACTGATTGCGAAACGCAAGCCGGCGGAAGCGAAGTCGGAAGAATCCGACGCGGCCAAGTTGGCACCGGCTGACGAGTCGGCAGCGGAGCACAAGGACGAACCTTCGTTGCTGTGGCGGCTCAAGCGAGTTTGGGCGGCTAAACGGATTGCGCCGACGCTCGAAGGTGTGACCGTGACCGAGGGAATGGTCGGCATGGCGGCCAACGGAACGCAGCTCAAGGCCAGTATTTTTCAGGCCGTCAACGCGGTTTGCATCGTCACGTTGGGGCTGGTCTTCAGCTTGCTGTGGAGCGTCTTAGGTAAGCTGCGATTGGAGCCAAATTCCGCGGTCAAGTTCTCGCTCGGACTTCTGCAATTGGGGCTTGGCTTCGGAGCGATCTGGTTTGGCGCGAAGAACTCCGACCAATTCGGAATGGTCGCGACAAGCTGGCTGTTGCTGGCGTATCTGCTGCACACCACGGGCGAGCTGTGTCTTTCTCCGGTCGGCCTGTCGATGGTGACGAAGCTGTCTCCCCCGCGCATGGTCAGCACGGTGATGGGAGCCTGGTTCCTCGCGACCGCATTCTCGAACTTCCTCGCCGGGATGATCGCGGCTCTGACCGGAGTCGGCGCGCACGGCGGCGGGAAGGAAAACGTGATTCCTCCTCCAATCGACACGGTCCACGTTTACGGTGACGTCTTCGGCCAGATCGCGATCGCCGGGATTGTCTCCAGCGTGATCCTGCTGGCGCTCTCGCCGCTGCTCGTCCGCTGGATGCACGGAGCGGATCAAGGTGGCGGACATTGATTCGTAGGCGACGCGTCTCGCGTCGGAGTGAGTCGGATGCGAGACGCATCCGCTACGTCACGCGACCTCAACCACCGCCTTGATGACTCCGGTTTCGAGCTTCGTGTACGACGGGAAGACCTCAATCAGTCCGTCGAACGGCGTGCGGTGCGTGATCCACGGGCGCGTGTCGATGCGGCCGGTTTCGATCAGGTTGATGATCCGGCCAAAATCTTTCGGAAGCGAATTGCGCGAGGCGAAGATCGTCATCTCGCGGCGATGGAACAGCGGGTCGGGGAAGCTGATCTCGTCGGTGACGATCCCCACGAAGACGATCTTGCCCGTGTGGCCGACGTAGTTGAAGGCGTTGCACATCGACTTCGGGCTGCCGGTCGCGTCGAAGACATGAGCGGCCAACGCGCCGTTCGTGATCTCTTGCAGAGCTTTCATCTCGCTGCCGTCGCCGACGAAGCGGATCGTGTGCGCGACGCCCATTGTCTTCTGGCAGAAGTCGAGCCGGCCTTGATTCATGTCGAGCACCGTGATCGTCGCGCCGGTGAGCTTCGCGAACTCGATGACCGACAAACCGATCGGGCCGGCACCGATGACGAGCACATGCTCGCCCGGTTGCGGGTTCGCTCGATCGACCGCGTGACAGCCGATGCCGAGCGTCTCGACCAGCGCGAGTTGTTCCAGCGTCAGCTTCGTCGACGGATGCAGCTTGCGAGCCGGCAACACGAACTGCGGACGCAGTCCGCCGTCGATATGCACGCCAAGCACTTGCAGCTTCTCACAGCAATTACTGTTGCCGCGCAGACAGGCGTAGCACTCGCCGCAATTCATGTACGGCTCGACCGAGCAGCGGTCGCCGGCCTTCACGTTCGTCACGTCGCTGCCGACTTCGACAACTTCGACGCCCAGTTCATGTCCCGGTATGCGCGGGTAGCTGTAGAACGGCATCTTGCCGAGATACCCGCTGATATCCGTCCCGCAGATGCCAACGCGATGCACACGAATGAGCGCCTCGCCGGGACCGGGACGATTCGGTTCGGGAATCTCGATATGACGAAACTGTCCGGGCTTTTCGAGCTGAATGGCTTTCATGGCAAACCTTCAATGCCGTGGCAGGTCAGAAGTAGGGTGGGTCGAGTCATCGAGACCCACCAGGAATCGTCAATGGGTTGGTGGGTCTCG
>JAYVQJ010000252.1:0-2525 GCA_043777235.1 Planctomycetia bacterium | reverse complement strand
AGGTTAGTTCCGTGAACCGTTGCAAATCCAAGTTGCCGTTGTCCATCTTCGAGAGGGCGATCATCCCCATGAACGTCGGAAATTCCTGCTGTCCTTCGCCGGCACCTAGATAGACGCCAAACCGCGTGGGATCGATGTCCTGCTCTTCCAGCCCAGAGTCCTTCATCGCCTGAGTCGCTGCACCGATCGCAAACTTGATGTTCCGGCCGCAGTGCTCATACCGCTCGGGGTTCCCGACGTACTCATCCAATCGATAATTCTTCACTTGCGAGGCGAACTTGGTCGGGAAGTTCGTCGCATCGAAATACGTGATCGGGCCAACTCCGCTGGCACATTCCTTCAATGAATTCCACATCTCGCCGACGGTCTTTCCAACCGGCGTGATGCAACCCATGCCTGTGACGACGACTCGACGTTTCATGCTTCAATCCGTGGCAATTTGGCGGTCTGGAAAACGGGGCCACTTTAGCTGCGACGGCTAAGTTGAGCAAATCCCGGTTTTCAGAGGGAACGCCTCTCGGCCGGTTCTGCGGAGGGTATTGGCGACCGGATTCCAACTGCTCAATCAGACCGAGTCGAGCAATTCGTTGATGCCTCAACGTCGTTGGAATCCGCATCAAGGCTTTTCAAACACGAAGGCCATGTATTTCGAATACCGCTGGACTTGGCCGTGAGCAGCAACTGCCGCCGCGACATTGTTCCAGTCGTCGGGCGAGAACGACCGAAACAGCGGATTTCTCCAAAACAAAAGCTTTCGGCCGAAATCCGATTTCGTCAACGACGACAAACCGGCGAGTTTGACCTGGATGGGCCAAGAGACATGTACGCTCCAATTGTGACTGGCTGACACGCGAAATCCTAAATCGCGCGCCATCCGCTCGTATTCGGAAACCGACGAGAGATCGTCCCACTGCCAAACCTTGCGCACGATCCGTATTTCGGGATCGTCTCGATGTGCCCGATCGGCGTCCGTATTCCAAGCGATATCCACGACCACCAGCCGGCCTCCGGGACGAAGGACGCGGAACGCTTCACTCAAAAACTTCGCACGATCGGGAAAATGAAACGCCGCTTCGAGGCAGAGCATCCGATCGAACGACTCGTTCGGAAAGTCCAACTGCATCGCATTGCCGGTCTTGTACGACAGGTTTCTGGTGTTGCCGTACAGAGTCTCGGCAATCGCCGTGTGACGTTCGAGCAAATCGACACCAACCACCGTCGCTTCGGGATGCAGGCACTGCATGATGAACGAACTCTTGCCGCGTCCACAGGCCAAATCGAGAACTCGTTGGTTCCCCTGTATGCCCATCAGCTCAACGGCCTTCCTGACAAGCTGATGTTGCGCGAATTCCAGTCTCCGAAACATGTTCAGAAATTTGAGAAGCCCACGAAACCGGAAGTAGCCGAGGTTCATCAGCGGCGAACCCCACGTCGCCAGCCGCAAGAGCCGGTAGATCGTTTGCGACCCATCGTAGGAATCGCTGGGGTTTGACGTCGTAGAGGCTCTCATCCCCGTCGCATCGCTTGATGCACTCGTTTCCGTGAGCTCGCCTCTCAACAATTCATCGGTGCTCGACATCGTGGTTCCCAGGGACTTCGGGTGGGCAAATTGTTCGCGATCGGATCACTCACGGCCGCAAACTTGAGTGTTCGCTTTTAACGTCCGTGGGTTCCAGATTCGAGCCTTGATGACGTCCATCACCGCTGAATCGGCGGAATTGGAAGCCTATTGCTCGAATATCTTGACCTGCACCTGGCCGTCGCGAGTGATGCAACCGCGATACATCCCCTCGGTGTTGTACGACGGATAAAAGCGGCCTTTATGGTCGAGGCAAATCACGCCTCCCTCGCCACCGGCTGCCTTGAGTTTCTTCCGTATGACTTCGTCGGACGCGGCATCGACCGTCAGCCCCTTGTACTTCATCAGCGCCACAATGTCGTGAGCGACTCCAAACCGAATGAAGTATTCGCCGTGTCCTGTCGCCGAGATCGCGCACGCTTCGTTGTCCGCGTACGTGCCAGCTCCAATGATCGGCGAGTCACCAACTCGCCCCCAACGCTTGTTCGACATCCCACCCGTCGATGTCCCCGCCGAAAGATTCCCCGCCTTGTCCAGCGCGACCGCCCCCACGGTCCCGAACGAGAACCCAGGCAGATGCCGCCCTGCGATTTCCTCTGACCTCTGACCTCTGACCTCTGACCTCTTCTTCTCGTCCTCAAGCTGCTTCTGAAGCTGCTTCCAACGCTCCTCGGTCCAGAAGTATTTCGGATCGACAATCTCCAGTCCCTTCTCGGTTGCGAACGCTTCGGCCCCGCGACCGACGAGCATGACGTGCTTCGACTTTTCCATAACCGTTCGCGCCGCGGTGATCGGATTCTTGATCGTCGTCACTCCGGCGACGCTCCCCGCTTTCAACGTCTTCCCTTCCATGATCGACGCGTCAAGTTCATTGCGTCCGTCATGCGTGAAGACCGCACCTCGACCAGCGTTGAACTGCGGCGATTCGGTTGATGGAAGACTCGCC
>JAYVQJ010000251.1:0-2531 GCA_043777235.1 Planctomycetia bacterium | reverse complement strand
CTGCGTTGCGAATTACAATTCAACACAGAGAACCAATAGCATCAAAACACTTAATGCGCAAACTACCCAAAACCCCTAAAGTGCGCGCTGGCCCTGGGCGCTAGCCCCGGTTCATGCCGTATAACCGGGGCTAGCGCCGCGCGGCTAATTTCTGCGATCCGTATTAGAGATGATGAGTGGTTCAAAAGTCCTCGGCATGGCCGTGCATTTGTACGAGTCATTCCAACTTTTGATCCGTCGACCAGCGGTCGCCTCGCCGTAGGCCGGCCTTCTCGGGCTGGCTCATACCGAACGGAGCACATCGCGTGCGGCAGCAAGTGTCGCGTCGATATCGGCATCGGAGTGGGCGGCCGAGACGAAGTTGGCTTCGAACTGACTGCACGGCAGGTAGACGCCGTGCTCGATCAGACCCCAGAAGTAGCGGGCGAAAAGTTTCGTGTCGCTGCGGCCGGCGATCGTGTTGTTCGTCACCGGATCGGGATTGAAGAAGAGCGTGAACATGCTGCCGACGTGTGGCAGCGTGTGTTTGATGCCGACGGCGGATGCGGCGTCGCTGAGTCCACGCGTGAGGCGTTCGGTCTTCGCGGCGAGTGACGGATACGGGTTCGACTCTTGCAGTGTTCGTAGCGTCGCGATGCCGCAGGCCATCGCCAGTGGATTACCGGAGAGCGTGCCGGCTTGATAGACGGGGCCGGCGGGAGAGACCTTGGCCATGATGTCGGCTCGGCCGCCGTAGGCTCCGACGGGCATTCCGCCGCCGATGATTTTGCCGAGCGTCGTCATGTCGGGAGTGATCTTGAACAACGACTGAGCGCCGCCGAACGCGACTCGGAAGCCGGTCATCACTTCATCGAAGATCAGGACCACGCCGTGCTTCGTGCAAAGTTCGCGGCAGGCTTCGAGGAATCCCGGCTGAGGCAACACGACTCCCATGTTGCCGACGACCGGTTCGAGGATCACAGCCGCGATCTTGTCCCCTTGAGCGGCGAACGTGTCGGCGAGTGACTGCGGATCATTGAACTCCAGCGCGATCGTATCGGAGGTACAGCCGGCGGGGACGCCGGGACTCGACGGCACGCCGAGCGTCAAGGCACCGCTGCCGGCTTTGACCAAGAGCGAATCGACGTGGCCGTGATAGCAACCGGCGAACTTGATGATCTTGTCTCGGCCAGTGAAGCCACGAGCGACTCGAATCGCGCTCATCGTCGCTTCGGTGCCGGAGCTGACCATGCGGACTTTCTGCATCGACGGGACCGCCGTGATAACGAGTTCTGCAAGTTCTGATTCGGATTCCGTCGGCGCACCGAAGCTGGTGCCGCGTGTCAAAGCGTCTTCGATCGCGGCCAGCACGGCGGGGTGTCGATGTCCGAGAATGTGCGGTCCCCACGAACCGACGAAGTCGATCAGTTTGTTACCGTCGAGATCCCATAAGTACGCGCCGTCGCCGCGCTGAATGAACAGCGGCTCGCCGCCGACACCGCCGAACGCGCGGGCCGGACTGTTCACACCGCCGGGGATCGACTTCAACGCACGTTGGAATTGGGCTTGGCTGCGCTCGCGAGAAATCGGCATGACAAACTTTCAAATCGAATGGGTGTCCGAAGCGGGAGTCTTCATAGCGAACGAGCGGCGGGTTGAAAATCGACCGAGCGAGGATCGTCAGGGCTGGCTAATTCGTTGCGTTAAGCAAACTGTAGCCCGACCCCTTGTGGGTCGGATGATTCGATATCCCTACGGAAACGTCGCTGAATCAGCATCATCCGACCCACAAGGGGTCGGGGCTACAGACATCGCAGACTCAAAAATTAGCCAGCCCTGCGAGGATCGTCCTCGATGGGTGTGGCAAGAATTCCTGGCATCGCCATTAGCCGCAGGGCGCTAGCCCCGGTTGGCAGTTTTCAAACCGGACGCTAGCGCGTTCCGGCTGATCCCGGCCAGGAATTCTTGTCACACCCTCCTCAATGTTTGAGCCGAGGACATGTTGCCGAAAAGCAACACGCTGGTCTCGGCACGAACGGCAGACCAGCGGGTTTGCAAAAATGAGTGAGTGATACGGTCTGATCGCGCCAGAGGGCTCATCCTTGTGGCAAGTTACGAGACTTGAAGAACCGTTCGCGCACAGGCAGGCTCATGATTCGATCGCTGACACTCGACGACGTCCCAGAGATTCCACGCTTATTGGCGACGGAACAGGGACCGCACGCCGAACCGACGCCGCATGTGCGTGCGGTGATTCAAAAATTGCTCCCGAAACTTTTCATCGACACTCCTCATGCGGACCCAGAACTACCGGGATTGGTGAGCGTCGGCGACGACGGACGTTTGACAGGCATGATCGGGCGGATCACACGGCAGATGGAGTTTCGAGGTCGGCCGATTCGTGCGGCGGTCGCGTGTGAGTTGTTCGTCGATCCGGCGCACCGTTCGAAGATGCTGGGAGTCAAACTGCTCAAGCAATTGATGGCGGGACCGCAGGACTTGCTGTTTTCGGATATTGCCAACGAGACGTCACGCAAAATTTGGACGGGGTT
>JAYVQJ010000250.1:0-2534 GCA_043777235.1 Planctomycetia bacterium | reverse complement strand
TTTCCGGCACCGACGTCTGCTTGCAACAGCCGGTGCATCGCTTGATCGAGGGCAATGTCTTTGCAGATTTCGTGAACGGCTTGGTTCTGTCCGGCGGTGAATTGAAACGGGAACAGCCGCCGCGCTCGCGCGTCAATCTTCGCGTTGACCGGCAACGGTGGAGCAGGCGGCCCGCGCTTCCAGGCTCGGCGGCGTAACGCGAGTCCGACTTGAAACTCCAACAAGTCCTCGAAGATCAGACGCCGCTTCGCCGCTTGATATTCGCCCATTGTTTTCGGAGCGTGCAGTTGTCGAACCGCATCGCACCTCCGAGGCAGCTTGTGTTGCGTGAGCAGTTCGCTCGGCAAGTGCTCGACGACCAGCTCGGCGAAACGCTCGACGGCCGCTCGCGAGATGCGCCGCATCTCGTGCATCCGCAGCCCTTCGGTCAGGTGATAGCGCGGCAAAACTTCCGCCGCCGCGCCGTCGGCGTCATCGGTGTCGAGATATTGAATCTCCGGATTGCTGAACTCCCAGCGGCCGGTCTTCCACTTCGGCTTGCCGGAGAACAGCACTGCCTGCTGATCCTCAAACCGCTTGATCATCCACGGCTGGTTGAACCACACGCCGCGCACATAGCCGTCGCCGCAATCAAGCAACACCGCCGTCATCGTCTTGCCAGTGCTCGTCAACCGAGCGTCCCGATCGACGACTCGCCCCTTGACCGCTTGCAGCGTGTCCGCCTGCAAGTCCCGCACGCGCGTGACGCGAGACAGATCGAGCACATCGCGCGGCACGTTGAAGAGCACATCCTCCGCCGTCCGCAATTCCAGCCGTTCCAGCAGCACCGCACGAGCCGGCCCGACGCCGTGAATGAACTGCACCGGCGTCTGCAATGACGGAATCTCGTCTCGCTCGGCAATGTCGATGACGTGCGTGTCGCTCATGTTTCGGTCGAGGTTTCTGTGGACGATCAGAGTTTGTGCTTGTCGAGTGTTCGAGATGTCGTACCGAAGTTTATCAGCCCGTTGAAAAAGTCACCCGAAGCGTGAACGAGGAAGGTGATCGGTGCCACGTCCAAACCATCGGGAAGAGAGGGAATCGTGAGTGAATTCGCGTTCCAAGAAAAGTCGCTTACGATGCCGCACGCAGACCGTCAGAGGTCATTCTTCCGCAACTCGCAATTCCTGAAAAAGATTCACCGTCATGTCCGATGATCTGGTTGTGTTGGAAGTCGACTCGGAAGAGGAGCGTGATTCATCGGCTTCGCGCATTCCAGAGGCGTTGAAGTTCCGCTGGTACGCGGCTTCGGATGCCGGATTCCTCCGAGCGACACTGCGTGGCCTCGCCGGAGCTGCGGGTGGATTGGCCATCGGATCGAGCGTTGGGATGGCGTTGTTTGTCGTCGCCGTGGCCCTTGTGTGGATTTTCGGGGTGGTGCTTGGACTCCTGCTGCTGTGCGGCATGCAAATCTACGGATTGATTCTCGGAGCGATCATCGCCATGCGATCTCCCCGAAGCATTTGGTTTTTTCTGGGAGCGGCTTTAGGGCAGGCCACGGGTTGGCTGCGAGTGCCGATGCGGGCTGGCGTTCCCGCCAATGCGTTTCCACCGGCTTGGTTGGAACCCTTGTTTGTCCATGAAACTCACCTGTGGACGCTGGTCGGCGCGGCGGTCGGAATCGTGATCGGCTTGTTGTTTTCGGTCATGGCAAAGAGAAAGCCGCCTCATCAGAACGCCGATGTCTGAGGCCCGGCATCGACTCTTGTTCGACGGCAATCAGCCGCAGGGTGCTAGCCCCGGTTAAACCGGACGCTAAGTCGACCAGTCACTCCGTGACTGGAATCTTCGAGTCACGGAGTGACTCGCCTACTTTATCTCGACGGGGCGACTTAGCTTGAATGACCGCGTCTCAAGAAGTCGTGCCGCTTTCAGGATCACCACGCAACTCCCCGAATGTGTGATCTCGCTGCGCATGACCATCTCGACGGCCTCGGCAAAGTGGACTCGCAGACGACGGATCGTCTCGGTCCCGTCGGGAGTCGCTTCGACGAACGACAGACCTTCGGCGAGAAACATGGAAATCGGCGCGATCGCTTGCGACGTGAGCGGATCGACGACTCCCAGCGGAGTCCATCGTGCAGCGACAATGCCGACCTCTTCGCGCAACTCGCGAGCGGCCGCCGTCGGCACGTCCTCGTCCGGCTCCACGCCGCCGCTGATGACTTCGATCGCGCGGCGTCCCTGCGCGTAGTGAAACTCTTCGGTCAAATAGACATAGCCGTCGTCATCAAGCGGCAGCACGGACACGCCGTCTTTGAATCGCGTGATCGTGTGCGTCCCCGGCTGACCGTCGGGTCGGATCACGTCGTCCTTCGTGAGCCGCAGCCACGGATCGCGGTAGACCTCCTGCGACCGCAAGACTTGCCAGGGGCCACGCCAGCTTGTCGATGGTTCGTTCATCGCACGATTCCTTCATGCCACCTTGATTCGCGCATCTTGTCGCTGAATTCGCCAGAATTCAGATTGAACTGCGGGCTGAATTCTGGCGAATT
>JAYVQJ010000249.1:0-2538 GCA_043777235.1 Planctomycetia bacterium | reverse complement strand
CTCAACCGGCGAGACGCCGATTTCACCGCTTTCGACGACGAAGTTGGTCCCCTCGATGCGGAACATCAGCGGGACGATGATTTCCTGAGTCGGAATGTCTTCGTCCTTTTGCTTCAGGCCGGCTCGCAACGCGAGCGTCAGTTGGCCATTGTTGATCCGGAACCGCATCGCATCTTTGGCCGGGAAGACGAAGGTTGCGGTTTCTTTGGGCGTATCCGAGGCACCTTCAATCTTCTTCGCCAAATTCAACGGGCGGCCCAGCAGATCGGAGAAGGAGGCTTCGATCTCTTTGCCGAGTTCGTCTTCCGACATCGTTCGGCCAGCAAACTTCAGTCGGTCGAGGCTGTTGTTCAACAGCGATTCATGAAGAGCCAACACAAAGCCGGCCGTTGGAACACTGACGAACGGACCATCGCCACCGGCCAGTTCCTGGTCAGCCATCAACCGAGTACTGACGCGCAGATCATCTTCTGAAGAACGATAGCTGGCTGCCGACGGATACAGCTCCTTCTGCCGCAGCTTGGAATTCACCTTCTCTTCCAAGTTTTTGTTGAGGTCCACAATTTTCGTATCGACCTCTTTGTTGAACTCCGGCAGTACGCGGCTGGAGACTCGCTGTGCCGCGATGGCTTGGGACTGCCCACGCCGATCCTCGACTTCGCCTCGCGCGATCGAGTCCGCAAATCCGCCCAATAAGGGGACGCCACTGTACTTGGTCGACACGCCGGTTGTGTGATTGTTGGCCGACACGGAAATGTCCCCGTTGCCGGTCGTAAACGTGTTCCCGTCGAAGTGAATTGGCTTCCACGCTTTGAAAACGTGATGGCCGGACGTGAACACGTTGGCTTCACTGGTGACTCCAACGGTGCTCGACTTCGAGACTCCATCCAGCACAAGGTTTAAGCGGATGCCGTCGTTGCTGGGCTTCAAATCGACTCCCACACTCGCTGTCGTGGTCTGATTACCGCTGACGTTCGCACCGAGAATGACGTCATTCACGGGACCGTTCTGAGTCGACGACTCGGATACGATCTTCGACAGAAACTTCTCGCTGGCGACGACACGCAGGTTGAAGTTGAAGTAGTGCGTCGACATCGCCGCTGCGACTCGGTCGCCGTGGTCAGGCGACGCCTTGCGAACCGCATCGAACGACTTTCGGACTGCCGCCGCATCATCCGAGGCTTGCGTCTCCTCGAACTTCTCGATCGAGCCAACGAGATTGATCAACTCCGCTCGCAACTTTTCTGGGTTGTAGGGCTGATCAACGGCGGCCGCGACCTTCACAAATTCGTCGAGCGATTTTCGCAGCGAGACGAGTCGCGCACCGTCGAGAAACTTACGAACCTCAGGGGACGTCGCGTCCGAGGGAGAAATTCTCTGATGCACCGCAGACAGCACTGGCACCGCTTCGGGGCCTTTCTTGTCGCTCACTAATTTTGCGATCTCGGCCGAGCGGACGTAGTCCAACCACGCGGGTCCATTCTTGGCAGTGTTGAGTTCCGTCTCGAGATCCTTCAGCGACTTCGCCACTTGTTGCCGTGCTCCTTCGAGCTGTTCCGTGGCAACTTTCTTCGGATCAATTTCCAGCGTATCGAGCACCGCTTCGGCGATCGCCACACGCCGGCTGAGCGACGCAAACAGGCTGCCGAGCGGTTCATGAATGCTGCGGTATCGAGTGTCCTTGAGCGACACTTCCATCGTCTGCAATTTCATCTTGAGAATGACCAACTGCTGGCGCTGTCCCGCCGCGTCAGCCAACTCTTCCGAATACAGCTTGGCCACTTCCTTAGCGGTCGTTTCGCCCCATTCCTTCCAGTTTCCATCCAGCGTCGCGAAGGCATCTTCGCCCAATGCCACGGGGACATCGATCGGCAAAACGCCTCGCAATCCAGCGGGTTGAACAGGCTTGGCGTCATCCCAAGCAGAAACCAGTGTCGTCCCCAAAGCCAACGCCGATGCGCCACACAAGGCCATCCAACGGCGGTTCAATGTCCGCTTCGCACCCAGAAAAGTTCGTTCTGTCACAGGATTCACTCCATAAAATTGGTTCGACCGCATGTTGGCGAAGGGCCACGGTCGGTTCTCCCTTCTCTATCGGCGCTCCCTCTCGAAGACCGGTATCGACTTCACCAGACAGCAGACGGTCCTTTCGACCATCTCCGGCTCCGTCGCAAAAAAGCGTTCGGCACTGAACCTGACCTGCTCAAAGAAGTTGTGACATCAGGTTAGGCTCGATGTTGAACCTCCGTAATTACTTAGCTTACGCAGTTTAGTTCCGCGATTTTATCCGTGCAATTGCTACAGTCAGAACAGAACGGAGATTGCCGAGGACCACAGCCACATCGAGCATCCTCCAAATCCCGACGAGACAAGGATCGCAACGCGCATCGTGCCGCGCTGGTATCTGACCGATGAGGGCCTCTGTCGACCGGCTGAGAACGGCTTGCCGTTTCAAAACTGGTTGTGGAGAAAGTAGCCCAGTCACTCCGTGACTGGGGTCTTCGAGTCACGGAGTGACTCGCCTACTTTTCTCTGCGG
>JAYVQJ010000248.1:0-2540 GCA_043777235.1 Planctomycetia bacterium | reverse complement strand
CCAACTGCCGCTCTTCTCGATGAAGCCGTCCTCAGCAGCCATATCGAGCAAATCGCCGGAGTAGCTGATCCCGCTGGAGCCGAGCATGTCAAACTCCGTTTCGCGGAAGGGCGGAGCGACCTTGTTCTTGACGATCTTGGCCTTCATGCGAATGCCGATGGGAAGATCGCCGTCTTTCAGCGTCGCGATGCGGCGGACATCGACTCGGCAAGACGAATAAAACTTCAACGCGCGGCCGCCGGGAGTTGTCTCTGGGCTGCCGAACATCACGCCGATCTTCTCGCGAATTTGGTTGATGAAGATCACGACCGTCTTCGCCTTCGAGATGATGCCGGTCAGCTTGCGCATCGCTTGGCTCATCATGCGGGCTTGCAGGCCGACGTGCGACTGTCCCATCTCGCCATCGAGTTCCGATTTCGGAACGAGTGCGGCCACCGAGTCGATCACGATGCAATCGACGGCGTTGGACTTGATGAGCATCTCGGCGATGGCCAGAGCTTCTTCGCCGTGACTGGGTTGACTGACGAGCAGCTCTTCCAAGTTCACGCCCAGCTTTTTGGCCCAAGCGGGATCGAGAGCGTGCTCGGCGTCGATGAAGGCCGCGACGCCACCTTTCTTCTGAGCATTCGCGATGACGTGCAGAGCCAGCGTTGTCTTGCCGCTCGATTCCGGGCCGAACAATTCGATGATTCGGCCGCAGGGAAAACCGAAGCCGCCCATCGCCAAATCGAGCGACAGCGCGCCGGTCGGGATGCCGGAAATTTTCATGTCCGACACCTTGTCGGACAGCTTCATGATCGTCCCTTTTCCAAACGCCTTTTCGATTTGTCCGAGGGTATTGGTCAGGGTGGGATTTTGCTCGGCCGGTTCATCCGTTTTGGCAACTTTAACTTTCAAGCTCATCGTCAGCTCCTTCGGAAAATGATTCGTCGCGGGGCCGAGAGAATAGCGGCTTGCACTCTCAAAACAATGCCCCCGCCGAAGTGCGTCAGAAGGAGAGGTGCCAACAATATCAACAGACAAGTATCGTGAGAAAAATACGAAGTTCGCGGCGAGTTCGCGGCGACACTTTGCGTGTGTTCTCTCCTCGCCATCTGCGTTTCACAGAGGCGATCCTCGAACGACAACCAACTCGAATGCCGCGATCCGCTGGCTTGCCAAAAACTTTGCCACGCTCACGAAACCATTGTCCGACAAGAGCCTTGCAAGCACTTTCGGCTTCGGTCATGTTATGTTGATCTCGCACGATTCGTCGTTTGAGGTGAGGTGCTCTGCATTCCCGATGGTTGAGTTTTGAACGGTTGAGTTTTGAACCGATCGACCAATTGTTCGTCCAGCCGCTTGTCAGCCTGCGTCCCAAGTTTTCCCACCGGAATGACAACTCAAGGAAACACCATGAAAACTGCGGATCGAATGGCGAGGCGGCGACAATTCCTTGCAGCGATTCTGAGTTTCTGGATGGCACTCACTGCCAACTTGGCCACGGCCGAGAATTGGCCGCAATTCCGTGGTACGAATGGAACCGGAGTCAGCTCCGAAAAAGGGATCCCGACAAGCTGGAGCCAAGGGGACTACCTTTGGGACGTGGCCATCGACGGAACCGGTCATGGAGCTCCGGTGATTTGGGGCGACAATGTCTTTGTCAGTTCGGCCGAAGATGATGGTGCGGTTCGCTGGCTCGTCTGCTTGGATGCGACGACCGGCAAACAACGTTGGTCGCAGTCGATCGGAATGAACCGCAGCAAGCCCCAGAATCAAAAGGGGAGTCACGCCTCAAGCACTCCGGCCACCGATGGCGAGCGAGTCTACGTGCTGTTCGCCGACAAAGAGAATTATCTTACGGCGGCCTATGACTTCTCCGGTTCGCTGCTGTGGCGACGACGGCTCGGAACTTACGAAAGCCAACACAGTTTGGGAGTCTCACCCATCGTCGTGGACGATATGGTCATCGTCTGCAATGACCAAGACGGGCCGAGTTCCGTCTTTGCTCTCGACAAGAAGACCGGAGCAACTGTCTGGACGACACCGCGCGCGTTTCGTGGACAGTCCACGTCGTACTCCACACCGATTGTCGTCCGTGAACCGAATCTGCCTCCGCAATTGATCTGTGCCAGCGGCCCGCTCGGAATCAGCAGTCTCGATCTGAAAACGGGAACTCCGATTTGGCATTCTGGCGAGTTCCCGCTGCGGACCGTCGCGTCGCCGGTCGCCGGTGCCGGACTGTTCATTGCGTCGTGCGGACAAGGTGGGCGCTACGGAGTGCTGCAAGTCGCGGTCGATCCGAAATCGCGCGACGAAAACGGCCTGGCGAAAATCGTCTGGAAGCGGGAAAAGATGATCCCGTATGTGCCGACTCCGATTGTCTACGGGGACTATTTGTTTGACTGGACCGACGAGGGGATCATCGCCTGCGTCGATTTGAAGACCGGCAAAGACGTGTGGGTGCAGCGTCTGGGCGGGATGATCTCTGGTTCGCTGCTTTGCATTGACGGGAAAATCTACGGCGTCGGAGATGGCGGAAAAGTGACGGTGATCGAAGC
>JAYVQJ010000247.1:0-2540 GCA_043777235.1 Planctomycetia bacterium | reverse complement strand
CGGGTTAGTGATGCGAGCTTCAGCGCGATCGCGCCGAGTTGTCCTCCTTGGCCACGGCCATCGACTTGCAGCAGCGGCATCGAGATCGGCCGCCAGGTATTGGTCAACGACGTGACCGCGTCGACGAATTGCTCGGAGGAAAGTCGTTTGATGAGCGGGCCGCGAAACTCGAACGGTTCGTCCGACAGGGCCTCTTCGCCGAGTCCAACGGCGGGACGTTGATACGCTCGCGACGTCGCGATCAGGCGGAGTGTGTGTTGCACGTCGTAGCCATGCTCGACGAAATCGCTGGCGAGCCATTCGAGCAGATCGCGATGCCACGGTTCGGCATCCACATTATCGAGCGGTTCGATCAGGCCGCGACCCATCAGCTTCGCCCACAGCCGATTGACGATCACGCGAGCGAACCGGCCGTTCTCTGGTTTCACCAGCAATGCGGCAAGTTGCTGTTGTCGTTCAGCACGAGCTGTCGCGGTGATCTGGCCAAGTTCAGGATACAGAAATCCGACGGCGGCTGGCTTGCCGGTCGGCTTGTCGCAGCGATGCAGTTCGAGTGGCGAATCGGCGAAGACGGAAGCGAGCGTGTACGCATCGGTCAGCTTCCAGTCATTGACGAAGCTGTCGTGGCAACTCGCGCATTTCAGATTCGTGCCGAGGAAGACCTGGCTGATCGACTGCGCGGCCTGGATTTCTCGACGCTGGCTTTCGTTGACGGTGCCTCGCCATTTGATTCCGAATGTGAAACCTTCCGCGCCCGGAGCCGCCTCGATCAACTCGCGGACGAATTGATTGTACGGCTTGTTGATCAGCAACGACTCGTACAACCAGCCGGTGATTTGCCGGCGACCGCCGTCGATGAAGCCGGTTCCTTGATAGGCGTTTCGCAGCAGGTCGTTCCAAAAGGTCAGCCAATGATCGGCGTAGTTGCGTCGGTCGGCGAGCAGTCGGTCGATCAACTTGTCTCGCTTGTTCGGGGACGTGTCGCTGATGAACTCGTCGAGTTCAACGGGCGTCGGCAACAGACCGATCAGATCGAGGTACGCTCGGCGAGCGAAGACACGATCGGGCGTGAGCAATTTGAAATTTGAAATTTGAGATTTCAGATTTGGATTTTTCGCGGCGAGAAAACGATCAATCGGATTCGGCCCTGTTTTTTCGGCATCGCCGTTTGGGACTTCCGGGCGGCGCGGTGCAATCGGTGCTCGCGTGAATGTCTTGCCGAATGAAAAACCGTCTTCCCACGGGAGGCCGGCGTCGACCCAACGGCGAAGCGATTCGATTTGTGGCTTCGTCAGCGGCTCACCTTCAGGAGGCATCCGTAGGGACGCATCGGTCGAGGTGACGCGAGCGATCAGCGGGCTGTCGCCGCTCTTGCCCGGGTGTACGACTCGCCCACTTTCTCCGCCAGTCAGCAGCGATTGCCGTGAGTTGATCGACAAGCCTCCTTTGCGTTGCGTCCCCGAATGACACTTCGCACACCGCTTGCTGAGAATTGGCTGCACGTCGTGAGCGAAGTCGATATCAGCGGCCGATGAGATCGCGACTTCTCGCAAGCTGACAACGAAGAACACGACCCAAAAAACTCGAATCAACGCTGGCTGCATGAAAGGCTCTTTCTCAATCACGGTGGGCGGATGCGAAGATATCCCTCGCGCGGCTATGAATGAGAGGTCTTCGGCTCGCCTTGTCGATCGAACGTCTCAATCATGGCCGCGTGCGGTATGTCTCATTTTTTGGAATCACAGAAAAGGATAACGGCTGTCGGCTGTCGGTACTCGGCTTTCGGTCGGGCAGGCGATTGGGGTTGGTGAGCGGTGCTTCGCAAGGTAGTTTCCGCTCGGTTTTCCTGGCATGGAGGGAGATAGCTCATGGATCAGAGCAAACGAACGACGGCGGTCTTGTTGGGGTTGTTTGTCGGCAGCGGATGCTCGGCGCTGATTTATGAAATCGTGTGGTTGCAGCAGTTGGGCTTAGTGCTCGGAGCGACTTCGGTGTCGCTCGCCAGTCTGCTGACCAGCTTCATGGGCGGGATGTGCCTGGGGAGTCTCGCTCTGCCGAAGTTGGTCTCGGTCTCACGTCATCCGCTACGAGTGTACGCGGTGCTGGAATTGCTGATCGGCGTCTGTGGTCTGGCGATTCTGTGGGCGATGCCGCTTGTCAGCAGCGTCTATTGCTCGGTCGCGCTGCCGGGGAGCGGCGACTTGATGGCTCGTGCGTTGGTCGCACTGACGTTGCTCTTGCCGCCGACGATCTTGATGGGAGCGACTCTGCCGGCGGTTGCTCGGTGGCTGAAGGCTTCGCGCGAAGGCTTGTCGAGCCTCGGATTCTTTTACGGAGCGAATACGTTTGGAGCAGTGCTCGGCAGTCTGCTAGCGGGTCTGTGCTTGTTGCCGTTCTTCGACGTTGTTGTGGCAACGTGTGTGGCGGCGGCGATCAACGTTGGCGTCGCAGCCGGCGCGTGGATGCTGGCGCGAACGAGCGAACCTTCGCCTCAAACCGTAGGGTGGGACCAGCGCAGCGCCGGCCCACCATCTTTGGCG
>JAYVQJ010000246.1:0-9875 GCA_043777235.1 Planctomycetia bacterium | reverse complement strand
ACGCGGAGCGGTGACGGCTACGTAGCCATCATCGCTCCGCGTGATGAGCCGAGCGCTTCACACAGCGCAGTTATTTTCTGCGATCGGTATAAGACGGATTCCAGAAAACAATCGCGATATTTGGCCACTGTCATTCCCGGACGCGTGGAGAGTAAGAAGTCGATGAAGCGCATTCTTGGGCGGAGTTGGAAACCCGCGGCTACGGAAACAAACGTTCGATCTGCCACGAGGAATCGGCTTGTCGGCGATAGATCAGCCGGTCGTGCAGCCGTGCGACTCCGCCTTGCCAGAACTCGACGGAGTCGGGAACGATTCGATAACCGCCCCAATTCGGTGGCCGAGGAATCGGCCCATGAGCAAACTTCGCTTCGCATTCGGTGGTGAGTCGTTCGAGAGTCGCACGGTCGGCGAGCGGTTGGCTCTGCGCAGACGCCCAAGCACCGATGCAGCTTTCTCGTGGCCGTCCGGAGAAGTAGGTATCGGATTCGGCGTCGCTCGCACGCACGATCGTCCCTTCGATGCGGACCTGGCGTTCGATTTCCTTCCAATACAGCACGGCAGCGACACGCGGATTGTCGGCGAGTTCGTGTCCTTTGCGGCTGTCGTAATTCGTGTAGAAGAGAAAGCCACGCTCGTCCCAGCCGCGCAAGTAGACGATTCGTACTGAAGGATGTCCGTCGCACGTCGACGTTGCCAGCGACATCGCTTGCCAGTCGCTGACATTCATCGCTTGAACGTCCTCCACCCAGCACTGAAACTGCGAAAACGGATCAACCGCGAGGTCGCTTTCCAGCAACTTGTGCTTTGAAAACTCGGTGCGGACGATGACGTCGAAGCTCATGACTCGGCCTTGGCAGAATTCGTCGCTGGTTCTTTCAAGAGCAGCACCAGCAGCACGCCCAACAGCATCAGACCGGCTCCGACCCAGTAGGGCAAGACCACGCTGTTTTCCGGGTGCTCCTTGTCGAGTTTGAACAGCCACACTCCCAACAGCGGACCGGCGATGCGAGCCAGCGCGGACATGCTTTGGCCGACGCCGAGCACCTCACCTTGCTCGTCGGCCGAAGTGCGCAGCGACAACATCGATTGCAGCGACGGCGTCAGGGCCGAGTAACCCAGCACGTTGATTGGCACGATCGCGAACAACAATCCCAGTGACTTCTGGCCCGACGTGATCGCGATCAGGACAAGTCCGATGGTCATCAAGATCGTGCCGATGAGGCTCATGCGGAAGTCCCCCATCTTCGGTGACAGACGACGCACGACGAGACCTTGACTCAACGCCAGCACGAAGCCGACGTAGGCATAGATGTAGAAATTCTTGTCGTCAGCAAAGCCAAAGAATTTGGTGAGGAGCGAGAGCGTGACCTCGAACTGCGCGAAGGCCAACGTTGTCAGAAAGATCGTGAACATCAGCAACGCGGTGCCTCGATGCGAGAAGGCTCGGCCCATCGCTCCGACGTTTAGCCAGCGGCGCGGTGGAGCGACGTTGCCCGGCTTCAGGGACTCCGGCAATCGAGCGACCGCCCAAACGAATGCCAGTCCGGACAAGACGCTCGCGACGTAGCCGGCCATCGGACTGGGTGGGCCGTTGACTTCGCTCGACACGAACATCGCACCGAGCAGCGGTCCGAACGTGAAGCCAATGCCGAACGCGGCTCCGATGATCGCCATCCCTCGGCCTCGAGTTTCAGCAGTTGTCGAATCGGCGATATAAGCCTGAGCGGTTGGGATCGTTGCCCCCGCGATGCCGGCTCCGATGCGCGTGAGGAACAACCAGGGGATCACTGACAGACCAAGGAGTTGTCCGTCTTTACCCAGCGACGTCGCGAGGCCAAACAGCCCGTAAAAGACGGTCGAACCCGCCAGTCCGACTAACAGCACTGGCCGCCGGCCAATCCGATCCGAGAGCCGGCCCCACAACGGTGCGAACAGAAACTGCATCGCGGAGAACGAGGCCATCAGCGGGCCAAGCAGCTTGTCGAGACCGAAGTAATCGCCGTACCTCGGCAGCAGCGGCAACACGATGCCGAAGCCCAGCAAGTCGATGAACACGGTGACAAAGATGATCAGCAGCGGCGATTTCGATTTCATGCGGCAGAGTGTGGGAGTGGCCGCAGAGCAACGCAAGTAAAAGAGATCAGGGGTCGGGGATCAGGGGTCAGGGCTTGTTCGCCTTTTCTGACCGCTGACCTCCGACCCCTGACCTCTGCGAAACCGTCCGCGCGGGAACGGGGACGGTTACGGCAGTTTCGCTCGCACGGCGGGATCGAGTTGGAATTGTTCTTTGATTTCTCCTGCCGCACCGATCAACGTGTCGTCTCCCTGATTGCCCGCAATGGTGTCCATGCCACCTTGGCCATCGATGTAATCGTTGCCGTCGCCGCCGAGCACGATGTCTTTGCCGGCTCCGCCTCGCAACGTGTCGTTGCCGTCGCCACCGAGGACCGTGTCATTGCCGTCATTGGCTTGGATGACATCGTTGCCATCACCACCGCCGATCAAGTCGTTGCCGCTTTCGCCGAAGATCGTGTCGTTGCCGTCATCTCCGCTGATCGTGTCATCGCCTAGGCCGCCGAGGATCAGATCATTGCCGTGGAAACCGTTGATCAGGTCATTGCCGTCGTTGCCGTTGATTGTGTCGTTGTCCGTGCCGCCAAAGAGCGTGTCGTCGCCCGCTCCTCCGATCAGGCTGTCATCACCAGAGCCGCCATCCAAGCTGTCGTTGCCATCCATGCCGTTGAGCAGATCGTTGCCATTCAGTCCAACGAGCGTGTCGTTGCCGGCACCGCCATTGATGACGTCGTTGAAGATGCTGCCGGTGAGGCTGTCGTTGCCGTCGCCGCCGTTGAGAGTTGAGAGTCCGTTGCCGCCGTCGATGACATCGTTCCCCGCACCACCGTCGATCGAATCGTTGCCGGCATCTCCGTTGAGCGTGTCGTCTCCGCCGTTGCCGATGAGCGTGTCGTTGCCGTCGCCGCCGCTCATGGACTCGGCACTGTCGGTGCCGACGAGCGAGTCATTTCCGGCTTCGCCAAAGACTCGCAGTTGCACGTTGCCAAGCGTGGCACCAACCGCCGCGATCACTTTGTCGTTGCCGGCTCCGGCGTTGATTCGCAGTTCGGTCGCACCGACACCGCTCAGGTCCGCGATGTTGATGTGATCGGTTCCGCTGAGAGCCGTGACCTGCGCGAGTTCGATGTCGCTGCTGAGCGTCTGCGTTGTCGTGCCGATCGAGATCGTCAACTGTCCCGCAGTCTGGCCAACGTTGAACGTGTTCGCGGCACTCGATCCAAAGAATTCGAAGCCGTCGCTTCCCTCGCCGCCAGAGATCGAATCGATGCCGTCATCGAGCGACGCGATGATCGAATCGTCGCCGTCACCGCCGAGCACGGTGTCCTTACCGGCTCCGCCACGCAGCGTGTCATTGCCGGCTTGGCCAAGCACCGAATCGTCTCCGGTCGAGCCCACCAGGCTGTCATTGCCGTCGCCGCCTTCCAGGGTGTCGTTCCCCGAACCGCCGTTGAGCAAATCATTGCCAGCACCACCCAGGAGTGTGTCATCGCCAGTTCCGCCCAGCAGAGTGTCATTGCTGATCGACGGTGGCACGACGGGGGTCGGCGTGGGAGTCGGAGCACCAATCACTCCCACATCGTCTCCGCCCAACTCGGCAATCGTGTAGGGCAGCGTCAACGACCGTTGCAGTTGTCCCGCTCGATCAAAGATGTCCAGAGTTGACGTCGTCGTGAGCGCCGTGCCGCCAGTGGTCTTGTTGCTCCCCAAGTAGATGGAGCCTTCCAGAACTCCGACTCCCGAATAGAAGCCAGCCAGTGGCGTCGTCGGGCTGAACGAACCCACGACGGCTCCGCCTGTCGTGCCGGCGGGCGGTCCATTGATCAGCCCGGTCTGCGGATTCAATTCGATCACGGAGCGTCCATTCGCGACGGTTGCGATCAAGCGATCGGGATTCGACGCGGCAGCGATTCCACCGAGCAAATTGGTGGTGCCGTTCACGCCATCGACATCCAGAACCGCGCTGACTCCGCCAAGCGCCGGGTCATAGACCAAGATGTCGTCATTGGCCGAGTCTTCGATATAGATCAGTCCGTTCAAGATGGCCAAGCCGTCGTACCGCTGATTGCCAGGCTGCGGGATGACATCGCTGGAGATCACCGTTCCGGTGTCTGGGTCGAGCCGATACAGCGTGTGCGTACCCAGTCCGTTGATGAAGTACAGCGATGTTCCATCGAACGCCAAACCGTCGCCGTTGGAGCTGATTGGTTCCGGAGTCGGGAAGCGATTCAGCTCGGCCCCTGTGAGGGGATCCAATTCGACGATGACATTCGGCAAACGATTGGCCGTCGGGATCGCAAACAATCGCGCGGGTAGCGGTGCCGGAGGCGCAGGCGGCACGGGGATTTCCTCGGCATGTACGATGTCGTTCCCGGCACCGCCATCGAGCAAGTCGGCTCCGTCGCCACCGAAGAGCGTATCGTTCCCGGCTTGCCCATTGAGCGTGTCCGAGCCGGCATTGCCTTCGAGGAAGTCCTGGCCACCGCCGCCCGAAATCAAATCGTTGCCGTCGTTCCCCTGTAACGCGTCATTGCCCGCCATGCCATTGAGTGAATCATTGCCGGCACCGCCGAGCAGCGTGTCGGCATCGGACCCGCCATCGAGAACGTCGTTCCCGTCGTTTCCGAGAAGTATGTCACGCCCGTCATTACCGAACAGCAAGTCATCTCCCAAGCCACCGGTGAGTGAGTCGGCTCCCGCACCACCCAACACCGAATCGCTGCCGTCGCCGCCGTCGATCGAGTCGGCTCCCATCATGCCGTTGAGCGTGTCGTTGCCCGCTCCACCGGCGATCAGGTCATCTCCGTCGCCGCCATCGACGTTGTCGTTGCCGGCACCCGCGTCGACCGTGTCATTCCCGTCGTGAGCGATGATGATGTCGTTGCCGTCTCCGCCAGAGATACTGTCATCCCCGTTGCCACCGAAAATGCTGTCGTTGCCGCCGCCAGCGGTGATCGTGTCGTTGCCGTCACCACCGTCGATCGACGAGGCACCGTCGAGGCAAGTGATGACATCGTCGCCGTGATTGCCCAGCAAAGTCTCCGCGATGCCGGCGCTTCCCAGAATCGTGTCACTGCCGTGCCCACCATCGACATTGATCGCGGTCAGGCTCGGATAGTTCGTGCTGCTCACCGCGCTGAGGTCGATGATGTTTTCGAGGTTTCCTCCTTGAATCACGATCGATGTGACCGCGCTGGTTAAGACGCTGCCGACCGACGAGACCGCGTTGCCATTCGCTTGCACTCGAACCGTCGCTCCCGCGCCGGTTCCCGAGGAACTGACCGTGATGTTGTCGTTCGAGTCCGAGACGATGTTTAGCTCGCCCGCCACGAACAACGCCGACACGGACAGCAGCGACTTGGTTTCAAGCTGCTCAAGCTGACCGGCGACCGGCATCGTCGCGACTCGACGCCGAGTGACTGCCTCTCGTTGCGTGAAACGACCGCGAACCGCATCCAACCACGACAAAAATCGCATAGCCCCATCCTTGGCAGAATGTGTAATTCCGGCACCCCTGTTGAGCCGCGCGTCCTGTCAGCTCGTCTCGACGGACGAGCGGACAGCACTCACGGCACAAGCCCCTTGTGATCGTCATCCTTCATCAGCCTTTCGGGACCGTTGGATTCACTACAAACGGAAAAGTCACAGTACTCTCCGCGACCGGATCGCCGCCGCAGCGGAATCTCTTCGCCATTTCCCCAAGTCGAACATTCCGCAAAGAGCGATCCCTTCCCAAATCGCCAATCCTGGGCGCACGAGACACATCGCGAATCAGGATTAACGAGTAAGGATTGCCGATTGACGAGGGAAAGCCGTTGGTCCGAACCTTCGCCCTTCTGCAATCCTTATTGGTTTTCAGAATGTCGGGTGTGACAAGCTCGCAGCGGCGGTGGGAATCGCAAACCTCGTCCCGCACTCCTGTTTTGCACCCTTGCGGAATCGGGGTTTCGGCGAAGTTCAGTTTTTGTCAACATCTTGCCCAGTCGCGGCCAACGGGGCCGTGAAGGCTTGAGCGAACGAGACAACTCATGACGGAACGACTCAGTCTGGCTCTGCTGGAAATTCATAATCTCGCACCCGCGTTGATGGTGGCGGATGCTTGTGTGAAGACGGCGGGTGTGCGGATCGTCGGGATCGAAAGTACCGATGGCACGCAACAGTGCCTGAAGCTGGTTGGTGAGATGGGGGCCATTCTGGCCGCCGCTGAACGTGGGGCCGAGTTAGTCAAACTCATGGGCAGTCAGTGCGTGGTCTCGATCTTGCCGGCTCCGCGCGAGGAGACCATGAAGCTGGTTGATTCGCCGCCGGTGTTTAGTCCGTTGTTGGGGTTGTACGATTCCCGCGTTCCAAGAGAGGGTGTGATGAATACGGAAGCTGTCGGATTGTTGGAAACTCAGGGTTTGGTCGCCGCCTTGCACGCGGCCGACGACATGCTGAAGTCGTCGAACGTCACGCTGGCCGGCAAAGAAAAAATCGGCGCGGCCTACATCACGATCATGGTCCGCGGCGACGTCGCTGCCGTCCAAACCGCGATTGAGACCGGAAAAGCGACGGTCGAGCGGCTCGGTGGCAAGCTGATCATGGCCGACGTCATCGCTCGCCCGCATCCCGATTTGGCGTCGCTGCTGCCGAAGTAACCTGCTGACTCTGCGATGTTTTCGCTGGCCAGAGCCGTGCCGCGTGGTAGTGTTTTCGTGGGCTAGCAGCCCTGTTGAAAAGCAGAAATGAAGTAACCCGCTGCGTCAGCGAGGTTCGGTTTTTCACAGAATCCGCGAAGTTGTGCATCCCTCGCTGACGCGTCGGGTTACTTGATTCAACGGGCTGTTGGACGACAGTGCTCCCCAGTCTCCCAAATCGTCACAACCCGTCCTCCAATAACGTTGAGTTTGACGGTCACAGTTTTCGACGACTGTGGCTAGCTGTTGCTGATACGGTCTTACTGCGAACGTGAAGACCGACTCACTCGATCCCGTGCCACGGAGTTGGCTGCCATCGGAAATCGAGTGCGAGAAGGCAACTTCACGGGGCGGGGACGAAATTAGCAACATTCGGTGCCTTGTCGAGATTGCCTGGTTGTTTGCCACCTCGAGTTTCCATAGCATTTTGCCACCCGTCTATCGGCCACCATCGTTCCAGGAGTTCCCGTCATGAAACTGTCCCACAAACTCGTCCGGTCGCCCCGCCGCAAGGGGTTCACGCTGATCGAACTGCTCGTGGTGATCTCCATCATCGCCACGCTGGTCGCCTTGGTCGCCCCCGCAGTGCAGAGCGCTCGCAGCGCCGCACGCCGAATGGAATGCCAAAACAACCTCAAGCAGTTGGGATTGGCTGCGACCGGCTTTGCGACGAGCAACAATGGACGTGTGCCACCATTGACGTCGCAGTTGGGGACCGCGACTTTCGCGGCGGCTGGTACCGTTAATGGAGTTGCTGTTACGGCCGGTCAGTCGAGTGCTCCGGTTTATGGTTGGGTTGTGACGTTGTTTCCGTACCTCGACAGCGCTGCTTTGTACCGAACCATCAGCGAAGCCCCCGCGACTCTGGTCTATAACTCTGTGCCCCCTTCACCATTTCTTGCCACCAACCCGCCACCGGTCGTGAAAGTCTTGTCCTGCCCAGTTGATCTGAACAATGCGGGAACGAATGGCGGGATGTCTTACGTCGCGAACGCGGGATACATGCAGGTGGGTCACTGGGCCAATAACAGCCTACATAATGGGGCGGCAGTCGATTGGGATGGGAGCGGTGCCGCTGACGCGGGAGATATTGCATTCGCGCGGAGTACCGGAGTGTTTTGGCGTAATCAAGGCGGTGCGGGAATTACGGGTAGCGATCTCGGTGGATTCATGTCCTTGGATTTCATCAGTGAAGCGGATGGGCTAGGAAACACCTATCTGATCTCTGAGAATCTCCAAACAGGGAAGTGGATTGACCCGAATACATACACCCCAAGCACATCGACCGGAACCGTGGGATTTGGAATTCCCGCCGCTGCTGCGGGCGGATCTCCCAGTGGTGGGGTCATGGATCTGACGACGCCGTCACCCTCAACATTACTCACTCAGAGACTTGACCTCGCGGCTTTGTCGACGTTGCAGGCTGCGATCCCGCAGGCGGTCCCGCAGGCTTTCCCAAGCTCTGCCATCGGTTCTGCTCCGCGTCCAAGCTCTAACCACGCAGGCATTTTCAACATGGCGTTCTGTGATGGCAAAGCGACCCAGCTCAACGTGAATATCAACATGCGAGTCTACTGCAGCCAGTTGACGTCGAACGGCCAACGCAATGGCCAACTGGCTGGGGAAGATCGTGAAGGGAGCAACTAGCCCTTTGGTCTCCGGTGCGCCGCGAAGGTGTACCTGATGAAGATTTTCCAAAACGCCTCGCTCGTCCCCGGACGAGCGAGGCGTTTTGCATTTCCGGTCGACTTTGAAAGAATTACGGATGTGTCTCGAAGGAAATCGTGTCCGACAAACGCACTTGAGGAGTGCCAACGATGATTCTCTCGCGGTTCTGCTGTTTGATCGTGTTCGTCACCAGTCTCATTGCGAGCTCCGGCGTCCGCGCCGAAGGCTTCGCATTGCAAGATCGCGATACGGTCGTGTTCTTGGGTGACAGCCTCACGGCCGCACGAACCTACGGAAAGTTCATTGAGAACTACACGTTGTTGCGGTATCCGAATCGCAAGGTTCGATTCATCAACGCAGGCTTCGGTGGGGACACGGCCCAAGGTGGTCTGAAGCGGTTGGAACGGGACGTGTTCGCTCACAAGGCAACGGTGCTAACGGTTGCATTCGGCACAAATGACATCGGCTGGGGTGTGTACGCGGACGAGGAGCATAAGCAGAAATACCTTGATGCAATGCGCGGGATCGTAACAGCGTGCCGCGAGCGCGGTGTGCGAGTTTATCTCTGCTCGGCCGCAGTCACAGGAGCAGACCCGGCGAAGAGTGAAGACAGCTTTCTCCAGAAGATGTGCGACGAGGGGATGGCCTTATCGAAGTCGCTCGGCGGCGAAGCGATCGACGTGCAGCGCTCGATGCGCGAAGTACAGAAACGGGTTTGGGCCTGGAACGAAAAAGCCCACACGAAGGACGACTCCAAAAAGGACTCGCTACACGTCGCCGACGGAGTGCATCTGAATGATCTCGGCCAACTGGCAATGGCGTTTGCGATTCTGAAGGGCCTGGGCGCTCCGGCCGACGTCTCATCCGCGACGCTCGATTTCGCGGAGGGGAAACTCGTGGTCGCTGGCGGATGCGAGGTGACGAAAATTGTCCGTGAAGAACAGCGATTAGAGTTCACTCGGCTCGACGAAGGACTTCCGTTCAATCACGGGATCTTCTTTGCCTTGCATTACCGCTTTGTGCCGGTCCCTGCCGAGTTGAATCAGTATCTGCTGAGTGTGAAGAATCTGCCTGCTGGAAAGTACGACGTCTCGGCCGATGATCGAGCCGTCGGCTCGTTCACGGCGGCGCAGTTGAGCGACGGAGTCAACATCGCCTCGACGACTGCAAACGCTTGGCAGCCGGGCGGGCCGTGGAATGCTCAAGCCGACACGCTGGTTCATCTCACGAACGCTCGCAGCGAGTTGGCTGTCGCGAACTTGCTGGGACGACTGCATCTCGCCGACAGCCCACTGGTCGGCGAATTGGCAACGGCGACAGAACCGACCAATGAACGGTTGGAAGAACTGCAACGTCTCGTCGCGAAGCCGAGACCGTATCGGTTCGTCGTAGAGCCGGCGAAGCCGATGAAATGAGCCGGTGCAATTACGCAAGTAATTTGGCGAACCGGGCGGCGTC
>JAYVQJ010000245.1:0-2542 GCA_043777235.1 Planctomycetia bacterium | reverse complement strand
AACCCACTTCACCCGAAACGATGATCACAGTTCCCTGCCACTGGTCGCAGGCCGCGAGAAGGCTTTTGATCTCTGCATCGACGCGCTGCTCGGCAATGTTGGGGTCGGGACGATCACCACAACTTAACAAGACGTTGCTGACGAGCAGCGTCAAGCAATCAATCAAGATCGTCTGGCGATTTTGGACAGCCTGCTGAATCCTTGCCCCGACATCCTGCGCGGCTTCAAGGGTTGGCCAAGTTGCGGGACGCGACGTGCGATGGATTTGAATGCGACGAGACATCTCGGCATCACCCGCCTCGGCCGTGGCGACAAACAAGACGTCGTCCCCACTTATTTTTTGAGCCAGGTCTTGCGCAAAGCGACTCTTGCCGCTTCGCACGCCACCCAAGATCAGCACAATTGTCGCCATGACCAGATCACCTTTGTTCGACAGTCCGTTTGTAAATTGGCAGAAATTGTCCGCAGCGAGGGATCAGTTCCACCCAGTCGGTGACGGGCAATTGTCGTTGCACGCCGAGTAGTGCCGCGATCGGACCGCCGTGAGTGACCGCGATTGTCAGGCCCGTCTCCGACAGTGAATCGAACCAGCGCAGCACTCGATCACGCATTTCGAATGTCGTCTCGCCACCCCCCGGACGATACGTCTCCGGCTCGGAAATCATGCGGAGCATTTCGTCGCCGTACTGCGCATGAATTTCGCTCCAGGGCCGCATTTCCCAAGTGCCAAAATCCCGCTCTTGAAGCGCCGCACTCACAGTGACAGAACAATCGAGTCGTTCGGCGAGTCGCTCTGCCAGATATTGGGTGCGCAGCAACCCGCTGTGGACAATCGTTGCAGGCTTCCAGGTCGTCAGTTCCTCGACCAGGGCGTGGCTCAGGTGTTCGCCTTCCAAGCCCAAGACGACGTCACTGCGTCCGTAGCAGACTCCCTGATATTTCGCGTCAACGGGAGCGTGTCGAACAACAATCAGTGTGGGCTGCAATGTCTTCTGCGTCATGGCTGCCACCTCGCTGCCGTCGCCAGCAGAACAACGACCATTGAGCTGTAGCAAATGCAGCCCAAGCAATCTCCCGTGATCCCTCCCAGACGACGCCGTACCAGCCTGATGAACCAAAACACGACAGGCACTAACACGGCAACGCACAGGGCAGCCTGAAGTGGTAACTGGATGATGAACGGCAAGACGAGTGGAAGCACCAAGACTGTCGCGGTGAGCAAATCGCGCAGGTTCAACTGGCGACCGATGTCACGCGACAAGCTTTCGCGAGACGGGACGGGCGGAACGCAGACCATGACCACGACGATTACCAATCGACCGATAGCAGAACTGGCAACAAGAGCGGAACTCCACACGAGCCAGTTGTGCCGACCACAGTGTTGAATAATCTCAATCATGGCACCGGCCCGCATCGCGACCGCCAGCCCAAGTCCCAGTGCTCCAAATGAGCCGATGCGGCTGTCCTTGAGAATTCTCAGCACATCGTCCCGCGTCCATCCACCACCGAACGCATCGCAGAAATCGGCGACAGCATCCTCATGAAACGCTCCCGTCAGTCGCGCTTCGACAGCGAGTGCTGCGATCACCGCGAACCAAACCGGCCAGAACCAGCAGGCCATTCCCAAGACGACCGACGTGACGACACCAATCAATCCGCCCACGATCGGGAAATAGATTGGACAACGCGAGAGTGCCGAAGCAGACACCGGCCCTTGCGTCGGCAATGGCACTCGCGTGAGGAACTGCACGGCCGTTGCGAACGCGGCCCATGTCCCCGACCGCTCCGCTGGGGCGGGTTGATCCGGCAGGTTCACCGTGCGTTCAGAAGTTGAGGAGATGTCCGTCACGAGTTTACCTTGGGGCTGATGCCAAAACTTTCCAGCGTGGCCATCTGGGAAACCATCGCCGAGGCTGCATCGAGTAACGGCAAGAGCAACAGCGCTCCCGTCCCTTCGCCCAATCGCAAGTTCCAATCGAGAAATGGAGTCAGTTTCAATCTTTCAAGAATCGTCCGATGAGCCGGTTCCGTCGAAAGGTGCGCCGCGATCATGGAACGCGACACACCGGGCGATTGATGTTCCGCGATCAATGCGGCCGAACTCGCGACGGCTCCATCCAGGATGATGGTCAAGCCGCTTCGCTGTGCCTTCACAAAAAATCCAGCCATCGCGACGAGTTCCAGCCCCGCGACGGAGGCAATGGCGGCAACGGGATGACTCTTCCACAACTCGCGTGCTCGCGCGACGGCCTGATCCACAACACTTCGTTTGCGATCCAGGGATGTCTCATTCGCACCGGCACCATTGCCGATCGCGTTTGCCAGCGGAACATCGGCCAGCAGCATCGCCAAGCACGACGTCGGCGTTGTATTGCCGATCCCCATTTCTCCGGCAATCACAACTCGTACCTGTTCGTTCGCGGCGGCTTGGGCTTCCTCCTCGCCAATCTTCCATGCTTGCTGAAATTCGTCGAAGGTTAGTGCCGGTTCCACCGCCAAATTGCGCGTGCCGTGACAAACGCGACGACTTCGATAACGAATT
>JAYVQJ010000244.1:0-9884 GCA_043777235.1 Planctomycetia bacterium | reverse complement strand
CAAAACCACGTTCACCGTCCCGTCGGAAGCAACAACCGACGTCAGCTTTCGTCGGCTCCAAAAGCTGCGAGTCGCTCCCGGTGCGAAAGTCCGTTGGACGTTCGGCACAGCCAACGGAGAAGCCCAGGTCGACGCCACAGGATGCGTCACCATCCCGAAGCTCAAGATTTCTGCGGAGCCAGCCACGCTGACTGTCACGCACGCGAAGTAGAAAGCGTGACCCATCACAGCCGGTGAAGTAACCCGAAGCGTCAGCGAGGAAGTGAGACTTTTGGGGGCGAATCCGACCCTCGCTTACGCGTCGGGTTACTTTTGTTAGCGGCTCAATGCGTTCGACATCAGCGTTTCAGGAACAGGTCCGACGTCACGAGTTTTTCCATCACCGTGCGGAGCTTGTAGTCGTCCTGCTTGCTGGCCGCAGCGATGGCTTTGATCTGCGTCGCGTCGTCGATCGTCATGACACGCCGCAAAGAATACGTCGCGAGCTGTTCGACGAACGCTTCGGCGAAACGATCGGTGTCTTGAGCGAGCAGTTGCTTAAACTCTGCCGAACCGTTGTAGGTTCGGCCGTCGGGCAGCTTGCCGTTCGCGTTGACGAGTGGGTCGTCACCGTTGCCCCCGGCGACTTGCTCGGTCGTTCGCCAACGGCCGATGGCATCGAAGTGGTCGAACGCGAAGCCGAGCGGGTCAATCTTCAGATGGCACGAGGCGCAGACGGTATGAGTCGCGTGCGCTTCAAGCTGCATCCGAATCGTGGCCTTGGGTTGATTGCTCGGCGTCGGTGCGAGAGGCTCGACGTTCGGCGGAGGCGGAGGAGGTGTGCGACCGAAGATCGCTTCGGACACCCAGACGCCGCGATGCACTGGTCGATGCCGCGTGCCGTCGGAAGTCAGAGAGAGAATCGAAGCGTGCGTGAGTAGACCACCGCGATGGTCCTCAGGGCGCAGCGCTGTTCGCTGGAATCCCGGCGGGTTCAATGAGCCGGAACGCGCTAGCGTCCGGTTTTCGGTGTCGGCAGCAGAACCGGACGCTAGCGCGTTCCGGCTGATGGGAATTCCGTAGTGCATCGCCAGTCGTGGATTGAGCATTGTCCAATCGGAGACCAGGAACTCGCGCAGCGGCAGGTTCTTGGAAAACACTTCGCCGAAGTAACCGGTCGTCTCCAACACCAAGCTCTCTTCAAGCCACTTGTCGTAGTCGGGGTAGAGGCTGGCATCCGGTGGAAACGCGCCGACGCGGTGCAACTGCAACCACTGACGCGGGAACGACTGCGTGAAGCGGCTGATCTTCGGATCGGCCAGCATCCGCGCGACTTGAGCGCGGAGCACTTCGGGGTGATGCAGCGTCCCTTGCTGAGCGAGCTGGAAGAGTTCGTCGTCTGGCATGGAACTCCAGAGGAAGTACGAGAGTCGTGACGCGAGTTCCCAATCGTTGATCGTCTCGCGACGCTGTGTCGGCGAACCTTCTTCGAGGTAATAAAAATTCTTCGATGTCAGCACGGCGAGCATCGCGGCTCGATAGGCAGACCGAAAATTTTCACCCGCCGCTAGTTCGCCGGCGATGAGTTTCAAGTACCGATCGAGTTCCACATCCGTCACCGGACGACGCCACGCGCGCGAAGCGAACCGACGCAGGCATTCGCGTGCTTCCATCAGCCGCAGGGCGCTAGCTCCCGGTTCTGTTCGATCGGTCGGCAACCGGACGCTTGCGCGTTGCGGCTCAGTTTTCGGGACCAATCCCTCACGCTTCTTTTGGTCCGAGTCGAGCAGGATCGGTCCTTCGGTTTCGACCCAGTCGATGATCAGCAGTGGGAAGATCAATCGGTCTTCGTCGTCGAACAATTTGTAGGAGGTCGGGCGATTCGGACGGCTGACCTTTGTGTTGATGAACGGAAACTCGTCGATGCGTGGAGTCTGGCCATCGGCCAGCATTCCCGGCGACTCGTTCATGACATTGAAGTTGCCGTTCGGCAAGAAGGCTTCGATTTCGACAACCGTTGGTTTGTCTTCGGGAGCACTGACATCCAACCCGACGATCGACCGCTTCAAGTCGTGATGCCACAGCGCGAGATGCGGCAAGCGTCCTTTGAACGACGGCAGTGCGCTGAGCTGAATGCGAATTCGATACCGTCCAGGACTACTGGCGGTGACCAAGTGCTGGCCGTGTCCCGGCCAGATCGCCCAGCGTGCCGGCCCCGTCAGATTGAGTTCTTGCAGCCGCTTTTCCTGTTCGGCGTTCGCCTCGCGCCGACTCTTTTGCGACGCGGGTAGCTGTTCGGGAAAAGCTCGTGCGAGCACCGTCTCGGCCGCTCGGAAGTATCGATCAACATGTGATGGCGACAGTGTCAGCATCGAGCCGATCCGCTCGAAGCCGTGCCAGCGCGGATCGTCATTGAACGCCCCCGGCAGATTCACGTCGAAGTAAACGCCGAGCAGATCGTAGACGGTGTGCCCGTATTCCTCGCGACTGAGCCGGTAATGAGCGACCGGCCCGCGCCGTGCCATTCTCGCCGCTTCCCCTTCCGTGATGCGCGATGAAATCCAGTCGACCGCTCGACCGAGTTCTTCTGGTTTTGGCTGCGGCTCTTTCTTCGGCGGCATCTCGCCGGAGTTCATCCGAAAGACGACCTCGCCCCAACGCTGAGCAACCGCTTGATCGGCAAAGTCGCGCGACAATGTGTCGAGCTGGAATTTGCCTTCCTGCTTTTTCGCGTCGTGACAGCGCAGGCAGTAGTTCTGAAAGAACGGCTGCACCGCTTGATCGAAACCGGATGTTCCGTCGGCTGCCTCTGTGGCTGCTGAGATCGCGAGCAGCAAGAGCGTCGCGACCAAACGTAGCCACACTCGCCAGAGCGTGGGCCGTGTCATCAGAAAACCCACGCTCTGGCGAGCGTGGCTACCAATCAATTTCATGTCGCTCACCATTTGGCACCGACGGGTTTGGCCCCAGCATTCTTCATGCGAACGCTGTAGAGCGATGTCTTCGCCGTCATGAAGAGCGTCTTGTAATCGTCGCCGCCAAAGGTGACGTTGGCCGAGCCTTCCGGGACGTCAATCGTTTCCAGCTTCTTGCCATCGGCGTTGTAGACGTGAACCTTGCCGTGCGTTGTGTAGAGGTTGCCCTTCACGTCCACGGTCATCCCGTCGCTGCCCTGCTCAATCTGGAACAGCTTCTTGCCGAGCTTCCCGTCTTTGCTCACTTCGTAGCAGTGAATCCCAGCGGGGAGATTGTGAAAGGCTGGGTCGGGATGCAGCTTGTGGCCGCCGGTGTCGGCAATGTAGATGCGGCTCTCGTCCGGCGAAAAGTTGATCCCGTTTGGCATCGCCAGGTCTTTGACCACCGGCTCAACTTTTCCCGTGGCCGGATCGAGCTTGAAGACCCAGTGCCCTGGAATCTCGGCTTCACCGATCCGCCCCCACGGCGGATCGGTGAACCAGAGCGTTCCGTCGGACCGCACCGCCACGTCGTTCGGCGAGTTGAATCGTTTGCCGTCGAACTTGTCAGCCAGCACGGTGATCGTGCCATCGGTCTCCGTCCGCACGAGGTTGCGAGCGGCGTGCTGGCACGAGATCAGTCGGCCTTGCAGATCGAGAATGTTGCCGTTGGATTGCTCGCTTTGACGAAAGACCGACAAGCCGCCCGATTCGCTCCACTGCATGAGCTTGCTGTTGGGAATGTCGGAGAAGACGAGCATCTTCTTGGCGGGAATCCACGCCGGGCCTTCGGTGAATTTCATGTCGCCGGCGAGTTTTTTGACGGCCTCTCCGGGCGCAATCAACGAGTCATTCTCGTCAGCAGCTTTCGCTGTTCCGGTCACGGCCAACAACAGGCCGATCCCCATCAGAACGTGCTTCATCATCGGTAGCTCCTGGATTCAAAAAAAGACATTGGAGTCAAAAACAGTCGTCAGGGATTCGGTCGAGTGGTCCGCGCAGATGCCGTGAGATGGCAACGAAATGTAGCCATCATCGCTCCGCGTGATGAGCCTATCGCAATGACATGTTGAATGCTTCAAGACCGTTCGCGAGTCAAACGTGAAAGGCTCGTCACGCGGAGCGATGACGGCTACTCACTCCAGCCAACGCTTTCACGGCAGGCTGAACACCGCCGATCGTTTTTGGTCTTCGACCGATTTGATCCGCTCCTCGGGGGGCATTGTCACGAACGGCCAGTTGTCGCTCTTCAGGCGAATGCAGCGTCCGGGACGGTAGCCTTCCAGCAATTCCGTGAACATCATCTTAATTTGGATGCCGCTGCTGCCGGGGGGAGGATTCTCGATCTCTTTCCATTCGGCCACTTTCCCAAGCTTCCTGTCGGAGCGGTGAAACCAAGTGCGCAGCGTCTTCTCGGCGACGGCGACGTGGTATCCCTTGTCTTGGGTGGCCTTGAGGTCGGCATACAGCGACGAGTCCATCCCGCCGAACAGTGTGAGCGTGATAACGCCGCCGCCGTAGTCATTGTGCTCGACGTGATCGATCCAGCCGGGGAGCCAGCGTTGTTTCTGATAGCGGACATGCCGACGCCGTTGGAGATCGGTGGCAAACGTCCGGCTCGCGTCGTCGAGCCACAGTTCCGTGACCGTGAATTCCTTGTCTCGCCCACCCGGCGACCAGCCGAGATTGAACTGCACGACTTGCTCGGCCGCGACGTCAGCGAGATCAACTAGCGTGCGCCCCTTCCAAATGCGAGAGACGTCATTGATATCGAACGTGTAGGGCGTGTTGATCCCGTCCTTGACGAGTTCGCCGATGCCGCCGGAACCCTGAATCAGCCGCAGGGCGTTAGCCCCCGGTTCCTGCTGACTGCCATCTTTCGATAACCGGACGCTAGCGCGTTCCGGCTGATGTGCGATTGGAGCGACGTTGATTTTGCCTTTGGCCGAATCAATCGACACTACTTTCCACGCCTGACCGCGCCGCTGATAAAAACTGAAATCGTCTTCCAACGAGACGGCGTGGTTGTGCTTGATCTGATACCGCTCTTGCCCCTTCGGCAGCGGCGGGATCGTGGCTTCCTCACCGACCGGCGGCAGATGGAAATAGCCATGCAGATGAGTGCCGATCGGGATGTCTCGCAGCTCGGCCGGCGCACCGTTGAACCAGATCGAGCCGAAGGGAAGCATCGCAAAATAATGCAGCGGCCCGGAGTGATAACGGTCATGCGGTTCGTTGCCATCCAGTCGCAAACCGCCTCGGCGATTCGCCGGGTCGACAATCGCCAGTTCGCCAGCGAGGTAAGTGCCGGTTCCCTCCGCAGGAAACTGACCGGGCTTGAGCGCTTGATCCTCGGCGAGTAAGGGACTCGCAAAGAGACTCAGAAACAAGAACGCTAATAAACGCTGATCAACGCTCACCATGTGCGTCTCTCTGACATTAGGCGGTTAACAGACGCGGCCTCACTCCGCTCGGCCGAAACCAATCAATTCCTTGCCACGGAAAAACACGGATGAAACACTGATAACGCAGTCGAACATTTTCCTAATCCGTGTTTCATCTGTGTTTCATCCGTGGCCCCAATCTGCACGCTTCTTCGGTCGCGAGTCGTCAACGCACGCAAGCCGACAAGAAATCAAACGCCAGTAGTACGAGTTCACGGCTACACCAGCACGTCCGAAACGGTGCCGTTGCTGTCGGCGAACTTTTCGGTGGGGACGTCCATCTTCTGAGCCATCGTCAGCAGCACATTGCTCAAATGGGCTTTGCCGTTCACAGGGTTGTGACAGATCGCGTAGTGCTTGCCAGGGTTGTCGAGGTCGTAGGCATAGCCTTCCGCTTTCGACGTCGTGTTGAGGTCGATGTGCCGACCGTGCTTGAGGCCCAGACCGCCACCACCCGCCAGAATGATCGGCAAGTTCGCGTTGCCATGACTGTGACCGAACGCCATGCCACTGCCGTACAGCGCCATCGTCGAGTCGATCAACGGGCCGTCTGCATCCTTCACTTGGCTCAGCCGATCAAGGAAGTAACTGAATTGCTGGATGTTGAACGTGTCGCTGGCGGTCAGATCCTGCATCAGCTTGGGATTCGCGTTGTGATGCGACAGCGAGTGCCGATCTTGTTTGACGCCGATCTCGGGCACGGCCGGGCCGGTTCCTTCATTACCCGTGCTGAACGTCGCGACGCGAGTCAGGTCCGTTTGAAACGCCAGCACGACGATGTCGTACATCGTGCGGAGATATTCGCCGAGTCGCTCCAGCGAGATGTCTCGATTCAACTTCGCCTGATCCGCTGGATCGACTTTGGGACGCGGTGTGTCGAGCCACTTGTCCGCGCGCTCGGTGCGAACTTCGACTTCACGAACCGACGTGAGATATTGCTCCAGCCGTCCACGATCCTCTTTGCCAAGCTGACCGCCCAGTGAGTTGGCCTCGTCGAGGATTGCATCGAGGATGCTGCCTCGACGTTGCAGACCGCGCCGTTGTTTGGCGATCCCCCCTTGCGGCTCTTCAAATAGTTCGCGGAACACGACGCTCGGATTGCCTTGCGCCGGCAACTGGATGCCGTCAGCGCTGTACGCGAGCGAATGCCCCTGATTGCTCAACTCCAGTGACGAGAACCGAGTCTGCGGCGCGGTCACTTGAGCCATGAGCTGATCGACCGAAATCGTATTTCGCTCCGACTGCCCAATTTTCCCGCCAGTCAACCAGATCGTGCTGCAATTGTGATGATGCCCCAGCCCGTGAGGATGATGCAGCCCGCTGATCGGCGTGATGTGAGCCTTGTGCTTCTCCAGCGGCAGAAGCGACTTTGAAAACTTGTAATCCGCTCCGGCCTGCGTGATTTGATAGTCGATCGTATTCACGCCGTTGGGCAGATAAATGAAGACGCTCCGCTTGGCTCGCGCCTTCGTTTCCGCCGCGTGTAGCGGACGCATGCAATCGAGCAGCGGCAGTGCGAGCGAGATCCCGAGTCCGCGCAGAACATGACGGCGATTCAGCAACCAGTTTTGCGAGAGGAAGTGAGCCATTGGGTTTCCTTGGTCGGAGATCATTCATTCGTGGTGCCCATCGAAAGTCGATCACACGGGATTGCTGCGATGAACAACCGACAGTCGCTGGATGAGCTTATCGACTCGAAATTATCAAAAGAAGATGCTGCGGCGATCACTTCAGGGCTAGCTAAATTGTGAATCTGCGAAGTCTGTAGTCCGCCCCCTTGTGGGTCGGAAGAATTTGACTTCGTCGCAATTCAGCAGAATCATTGAGTCCTCCGACCCACAAGGGGTCGGCCTACAGTTTGCCTAACGCGACAAATTGGCCAGCCCTGGCGATCGCTTTATTTTGGATGCGGCAGGTCCACCACGGGTTCCTGTGCAACCACGAACTCCCGAAGCGGCTGACATCACACGATCTGTGTGCCGATTACGCCAGCACGTCGGTCAGCACATGGCCATGCACGTTGGTCAGGCGGCGCTGAATGCCGTTGTGATAAAACGTCAGCCGCGTGTGGTCGATGCCGAGCAGATGCAGGATCGTGGCATGGAAGTCGTGAACATCGACCGGCTTCTCGGCAACTTTCCAACCGATGTCGTCGGACGCGCCATAAGTGACGCCGTGCTTGAGGCCGGCTCCGGCCAGCCAGACGCTGAAGACGTCGGGGTTGTGATCGCGGCCGGGGCCAACTTTGCCGTCAGCACTTTCGGAGTACGGAGTGCGGCCGAATTCGGTGTTGAAGATCACCAGCGTGTCGTCGAGCATTCCGCGCTGCCGTAGGTCACGGAGCAGCGCGGCAACCGGCTGGTCAATCTTGTCGGACTCGCGGCGATGATTATTCGGGACGCTGCCGTGAGCGTCCCAATGCACCTCGGTACCGAATGCCGCTCCGCTCCAAAACTGCACGAAGCGGACTCCGTGTTCGAGTAGCCGACGGGACAGCAAACACGCCCGCGCGAAGTCCGCGCACTCTTTGCGATCGACACCGTACAGAGCCCGCGTGGCAGCGGTCTCTTGATTCAGATCAGTCGCTTGTGGAATCGCCAGTTGCATCCGCGCTGCCAATTCGTAACTGCGCATGCGGCTTTCGAGAGCATCGTCGCCACCTCGTTCGGCAAGATGCCGACGATTGAGTTCCGCGACGGCCGCGAATCGCGCGGCTTGCGTCGAGTCATCCAGCTTCGTGGCCGGTTGCAGATTGCGAACGGCTGGGCCACTGGTGTTGAGCACGACTCCTTGATGTCGCGCGGGCAAGAAACCACTCGACCAATTATTCGCTCGCCCTGTCGGCCACGAGCGGCTATCGGGAAGCACCACGAACGTCGGCAGGTTGTCCACTTCCGCACCAAGCCCATAGGAAACCCACGCTCCGGCGGCGGGAAAGCCGAGCGTGCGGAAGCCGCTGTTGGCCTCGTAAGTCGCGGGAGTGTGATTGCCGGTCCCGGACCACATCGACTTGATCACGGTCAGCTCGTCAGCAACTTCCGCGAGATGAGGAAACAAGTCCGAGACCCACAATCCGCTCTCGCCTCGCTGCTTGAATGCAAAGTGCGGCCGGTGCAACAACCCGACTTTGCCCATGAAGCCTTGCGGCTTCTCGTCACCGGGGACCGACTTGCCGTGCAGCTTCGCCAACGCCGGCTTGTCATCGAACGATTCGAGCTGACTAAGTCCCCCTTGCAAGAAAATCTGAATCGCTCGCTTCGCTTTCGGTGGATGATGCGGCGGTCGATCGGCCGCTTCGCCGCGCACGGTATCGGCGTGCGATTCTCTCGCGAAGAGCGCGGCGAGCGAGACTCCACCGAGTCCTGTGGCGAACTGGCTCAGCAGATTGCGGCGAGAGATTTCGCAGTCGAGCGTCATGGCTGGGCCTCAGTCGACAAACAAGAACTCACTGGTGTTGAACAGCACGACGCAGAACTGAGCGAGTCCGTGTTCAGCGGCAAATCGTTGGCCGAGCGCGGTCTCTTCCGGCGTCGGTTGTCGAGCGAATGCGAGGACATAGCCTCGGCGAATTTGTGCGGCCGGGTCGTCTCCTGCTTCGCGTCGGACACGCTCGGAGAATCGTGAGGCGTAGTGTTCGATGAAGGCGTCATTGAGCAGCGACAGCGCTTGCAGCGGAGTACTGGTCACAGAGCGTCGCGGCGTCGGCACCGACGGATCGGGACAGTCCAGCGTGTCGAGCAGCGGGCTCGTGCCGGCTCGGACCCAGGTGCGGTACAGGCTGCGGCGGTTGAATTCGGGGCCGATCGCGTCGAAGACCGTGTCGGTTTCGTTGTTGCCGGCGCTGGAAATCTTGAAGTCGCGAAATCCGGGGCCGCCGAGTTTCAGATCCAGCTCACCAGAGACCGCGAGCACGGCATCACGAAATGTTTCCGCTTCGAGTCGCTGCGATGGTCGTCGCCAAACCTGTCGATTGTCGGCATCAACCGCGACGAACTTCGGCACCGTGCGTGAACTCTGTCGATAGGCCGCTGACGTGACGATCAACCGTTGAATCCGCTTCAAGCTCCATGCGGGGCCGTCGGTCGGATGCACGAGTTGTCCGGCGAGCCAATCGAGCAATTCCGGATGCGACGGCTGGCCGCCTTGAAAACCGAAGTCGCTGGGCGTGCGGACCAAGCCCTCGCCGAAGTGATAGCCCCACAGTCGATTGACGATGACTCGCGGCGTCAGCGGATTGTTCGGATGCGCGATCCATTCGGCGAGTCCCTTGCGACGGTTGGCTTCCGTCGCATTCTCGGCCAGTGACCAATCTGGGGACACGCCGGTCACCGCGGCGATGCCACGCGGCGCGACTGCCTCGCCGGGTTGTTTGAAGTCGCCTCGTGCGAGTACTCGCCAAGCACCGGGTTGCTTTGGCACTGTCGTGTGAACGGGACCGCCGCGCAGCATTCGGATGACCGCTTCGCGTCGCGAGACTTCTGCTTGAACGTAGCCATCACGCTCCGCG
>JAYVQJ010000243.1:0-9886 GCA_043777235.1 Planctomycetia bacterium | reverse complement strand
CGCGCGATTGGTTTTAGTCAGAACGGTCAATGGCTCGCCGCGACGAACGTCGAGAATCAAATTCGAGTGTGGGATCTGCGACGATTACACGAGCAGGTTGCGGAGTCTGGTCGAGTCCACTTCGATGAGGCTCTCGTCGTCACGTTACTGGGGCACAACGCGGCGATACCCGGCCTTTCCTTCTCGTCGGACGGTCGGCGTTTGGTTTCTGCCAGTCGTGACGCTTCCGTTCGCATTTGGGATCTTCCCTCAGGCCGCCCATTGCTGAATCTCGCCCCCGAAACCCTCGCTTATCAGGCGGTCTTCACTCCCGATGGAAACGCATTGCTGACAGCGGCACAGGGAATTCAACGCTGGGATGCCAGCGAATCGAAACTCGAATCGCGAATGGCTCGCCTGAAGACCATCAACGGCGAGATGCGACTATGGCACCGGCAGGAAGCGGCGCGAGCCAGAGACAACAGGCAATGGAACGCCAGCCTGTTCCACTTGAACCAGGCGATCGAATTGCGACCCGACGATCCCGGTCCGTACCGCGATCGCAGTTGGATGAAGATGTATTTGGCTCAGTGGGCCGGCGCGGCGGCGGATTTAGGCCAAGCGGTCGAAGGCAATCCCAAGAGTATCGACCTGCACTTCCACCGGCTCGCCGCACTGCTCATCGCCGGCGATGCCACGGGTTATCGTGAAGCCCGCACTCAGATGATTCAGCGTTTCGAGTCAACCCGCGATTGGTTCGTGGCGTACTCGGCCGCCCGCATGGCCGCGCTGGCTCCTGCCACTCCGGACGAAGCCAGCCACCTGCTGCGCTTCGCGGACAAAGTGATCAAAGTCCACCCCAGCACTCCGTGGGCACTGCACACAGTCGCCATCGCCAATTACCGCGCCGATCACATCGAACTGGCGGTTGAAAAAGCTCGCGCGGCACTTGTCGCCAAACCGGACTGGGACGCGCAGGTGCTCAATCACCTGGTGCTCGCGCTGGCCTACAACAAATTGCACAACGCGCCCGAATCGCGCCGCCATTACGCCGTGGCACTGAAGTGGATCGAGACTGCTCAAGCCTTGCCCCTCGCGAAAAACCCTCAGCGCTACGGCACGCATCCCTTCGATTGGCTCACTTGCCTCATCCTGCGCCGAGAAGCCGAAATCGAACTTGGAATTGAGAGCCAGTCAACGACTCCGCGCTGAAACGAAGCACGAGAAGTGGCCACTTGAAAAAGCCGTGATCGAGGCTCATGTCCAAGAATCTCAAGGAAGCGTCAAACGTTGTTGCTTGCCCAAATTCGGCTCCCTAGAATCCCCGACCTCTTCACGGCCGGAGTTTCGTTGCGGTGATGACAAAGCGGTCGATTGTCGTTCGCTGTCTGATGAAACTCGAAACGGTTGACGGAGACTGTTCGCGAGATTGCTCGCAAAAATGACTTTCAATGATCGGCCTTCAAGGAGTGAGGGAACCATGAAGCGAATTGGCGTCGCGTTGCTGGCCTCGGTGGATGTTGCTCTGCGGAGCCTGAAGCCAATCCTCTTTTGCCTCGCGGTGGTGTTGCTCACCGCGACGGCATTGCCTGCCAGCGAGGCGGATTTGGCGATCCCGAATCTGCGCGCGGGCACGTTCGACACGCTCGGAGGTATCTCCGCGTGGGATCTGCTGTTTTACGGATCGTTCGTCATCTGCGGCACACTGGCAATCAGCCTGTATCTGCGAGCCGAGATTCACAAGCTGCCCGCGCATTCCTCGATGCTCAACGTTGCGGAGATCATCTTTCAAACGTGCAAGACGTACCTCATTCAGCAGGGCAAGTTCTTGCTGATGTTGTTCGTGCTGATCGCCGGAGCCATCTCGTATTACTTGCTCGGCTTCGGACACACCGGCGAGATGGAACTGACCGATCGCACGGTTCAGGAACTCCGTTTGGAGAAAGTTCCGGCAGAGACCGTCAAGGCAATTGAGTCGCTGAAGGGCCAAAAGGCCGCGAACAAAGATGAGTTCCTCACGAAGCTCAAAGCGGCCGTCACTCCGGAACAATGGACGGCGAGCGGCGTAGTCATCACCGAGATCGCGGCGCCGGAGCCGATTGCTCCGATGGCCAAGGTGCTGATGGTGCTGTTCTTCGCCGTCGTGGGCATGGGTGGCTCGTACTGCGTGGCGTACTACGGCATCCGAGTCAACACCTACGCCAACTGTCGTACGGCCTTCGCCGCTCTCCGAGGCGTGCCGTGGGACGTCGTCAACATTCCGCTGCGAGCGGGCATGTCGATTGGCTTGTTCTTGATTTCGCTCGAACTGGTAATGATGGTCGTCATCCTCTTATTCGTGCCGCGACAAGTGGTCGGCATCTGCTTTCTCGGCTTCGCGATTGGCGAATCTCTGGGTGCGTCGGCTCTGCGAATTGCCGGCGGCATCTTCACGAAGATCGCCGATATCGGCTCGGATCTGATGAAGATCGTCTTCAACGTGAAAGAAGACGATCCGCGAAATCCCGGTGTGATCGCCGACTGCACCGGCGACAACGCGGGTGACTCGGTCGGCCCGACGGCCGACGGCTTTGAAACCTACGGCGTGACGGGCGTCGCGTTGATCTCGTTCATCACGCTGGCTGTGCCGAGCATCGAGATTCAAGCCAAATTGATCGTCTGGATTTTCGCGATGCGGTTCCTGATGGACTTCATGTCCGGCGCGTCGTACTTCATCAACCAAGGAATTTCTGCCGCGAAGTACAAGGGCATGAAAGAATTCGATTTCGAGCAACCGCTGACTCGCCTGATCTGGATCGCGTCGATGCTGTGCATCACGACCTCTTATGGCATGAGTTGGCTGCTGATTCGCGATCTGAAAGTGGACGGCCAAGTTCTGGAGGGATTGTGGTGGCAGCTCGCCAGCATCATCAGTTTCGGAACGCTCGCGGCCGTGCTGATTCCCGAATTCACGAAGGTCTTCACCAGTTCGCATTCCAAGCACGTCCACGAGATCGTGACGGCCTCCCGTGAAGGCGGAGCATCACTGACGATTCTCTCCGGCTTGGTCGCTGGCAATTTCAGCGCTTTTTGGACCGGGATGCTGATGGCGGGCCTGATGACGGGTGCGTACTTCGTCAGCCTGCTGGGACTGGGTGCGGTCATGGGCGATCCGGCTCATGCGTCGGTCTTCGCTTTCGGCTTGGTCGCCTTCGGCTTCTTGTGCATGGGTCCGGTCACGATCGCCGTCGATAGTTACGGCCCGGTGACGGACAACGCTCAGTCCGTCTTTGAACTCGCTCAGACCGAGCACATCCCCGGCATCAAGGAAGAGATCAAACGCGACTTCGGCTTCGAGCCGAACTTTGAAGTCGGCAAACACTTCCTGGAAGCGAACGATTCGGCCGGCAACACGTTCAAGGCGACTGCCAAGCCGGTGCTAATCGGCACGGCTGTGGTCGGTGCGACAACGATGATTTTCTCGATCATCTTGCTGCTGGAGAAAGCCGGCCTGCTGCACCTGAGCCTGACGGACGCACCCGTGCTGCTGGGCTTTATCTGCGGTGGCGCGGTGATTTACTGGTTTTCTGGCGCGTCGATGCAAGCGGTCACCACCGGAGCTTACCAAGCGGTCGAATACATCAAGAAGAATATGGACCTGACCAAGAAAGAGGCCGACCTCGAAGACTCGATCACCGTCGTCCGCATCTGCACCCAGTACGCTCAAAAGGGGATGTGGAACATCTTCATCGCTCTGATGACGATCACGCTGGCGTTCGCGTTCTTCGATCCGAACTTCTTCGTGGCGTATCTGATCTCGATCGCGGTGTTCGGTCTGTTCCAAGCGATCTTCATGGCGAACGCCGGAGGATCGTGGGACAACGCCAAGAAGTACGTCGAAGTCGATCTGAAAGAAAAAGGGACGCCGCTGCACGAGGCGACCGTTGTCGGCGATACTGTCGGCGATCCGTTCAAGGACACGACCTCGGTTGCGCTGAATCCGATCATCAAGTTCTCGACACTGTTCGGTTTGCTGGCGGTCGAAATCGCATTGGAGTTCAAGCATGCTGCGGATGCCAATCACTCGACCAACTACACGCCATTCATCGGCGTCGTGATGCTGGCGATCTCGCTGGTCTTCGTCTGGCGTTCGTTCTACGCCATGCGGATTCCGCCGAAGGTTTGATTGGTCAGCCTTCCATTTCTTAGCCACCAATCGCCCGGCAACTATCAAAGTTGCCGGGCTTTTTTCATTGCGTTCATTCCTCTGGCCCCATTCGTCTGCCAACGCTTCGATGGCCAGAGGAATGGGGCCAGAGGAATTTGCGAAAGCCGATTTATTCTCCACGCGACTCAAATTGAGGGGATGCCTCAATCAGCCGGAACGCGCTAGCGTCCGGTTCGGAAGTCGATCGGCGTTCCGAACCGGACGCTAGCGCGTTCCGGCTGATTGGACAAAGCCGTATTCTTGCCCGCGTGGAGTGGAGAATAGGCTGTTGCTCGTCAGCATCAGTCAGCGTCGGCTTGGTCATCGTCGCTGCTGATGATCGCTCGGCCGAAGGCATCTCGCAGCGTGACGACGTCTCCCTCCGCACGCAGCTTGCCGAGGTAGCGGCGGTCGATGCGGCAGGTCAGACGGACGCGATTGGATTCGTCGTAGACGCGATCAGTCACGTCGGCGCATTGCGACAGGAACGCGAACAGCTTGCCGTTGCCGGCGCTGGTTTCAATCTCGGCAATGACGAGCCCGTCTCCCAGTCGAGCGACAACTGCCTCGGACAGCATGTCGAGACCGGACTTCTCACGGGCCGAGATGCAGACCGAGTCGAGATGCTTGGCTCGCAGCACATCCACGATGCTGCGGTCGGCGACAGCATCGACCTTGTTGAGCACGAGCAGCATGTTGGTCGTGCCCACGCCGACTTCTTCGAGCACCTGATGCACCGTGTCGATTTGCCGTTCCGCTTCTGGATGACTGGCGTCGACGACATGCAACAACAAATTCGCTTGCCGAGCCTCTTCCAACGTTGATTTGAATGACGCGACCAAGTGGTGCGGCAGATCGCGGACGAAGCCGACCGTGTCGCTGAGCAGCACCTCACCCCAATGCGGCAGATGCCAGCGTTTGGTGCGCGTGTCGAGCGTCGCAAACAACTGATCGGCGACGTAAACGTCGGCTCCGGTCAGTGACCGCATCAACGTGCTCTTGCCGGCATTCGTGTAACCGACCAACGAAACGGTCGGTTGATCGCTGCGTGTTGCGACGACCTGCTCGCGGCGTTTCGTGACTTCCTTGAGCTTGATCTTCAATTCGTCGACACGCTGGTCGATCAAGCGGCGGTCGGTCTCGATCTGCTTTTCACCCGGCCCGCGTCCGGCTCCGACACCACCCTCGATGCGTTCGAGGTGCGTCCACATCCGCTTCAATCGCGGGCGGTAGTACAGCAGTTGAGCCAGCTCGACCTGCAACCGAGCTTCGTAGGTCTGTGCTCGCCGAGCGAAGATGTCGAGGATCACTTCGCTGCGATCGACGATGACGCAGTTGAGTTCCTCTTCCAGATTGCGTCCCTGCGACGGCGAGAGATTATTGTCGAAGATGACCGCCTCGGCCCCAGTCGCTTCGATGAGCTGCTTCAACTCTTCGACCTTGCCACGGCCGAGCAATGTCGCACCGCTGGGTTGATTGGTCTTCTGCACCATCTCGCCGACGATTTCCGCCTGAGCGGTCGTGACCAATCCTTTGAGTTCATCGAGAGCGGACTCTTTGTCGATGCGGCTGCCGGTTTCCAACACGGCGACGAGGATCGCCTTCTGCTCCTGCACTTTCAGTTGTTCGCGTTTTGGATCGGCCAAGCGATGCTCCTGTTTCGTCAATTTCTGGTGAAGGGCTACTTGAATCGAACGTTGGCGTGATGACGCGCCGTTTGCAATAGGTGTGACTTTTCAATGCCGTGCGATTGAGATACCTGTAGGATGGCCGCCCTCGGCCGTCCATCGTTGACAACAAACTGTGGGACGGCCGAGGGCGGCCATCCTACGGTCGAAGCACAATTTGCCGGGAGGAACCATGTGGAATCGCAGAACGTTTCTGGGTGCGTTGGGCGCGGGGTTGGTGGGAGCTTCACTCGCGAATTCGCAAGAGCGAGTCGCCGAGAAACGTAAACGGCTCGCCGTCATCACGACCGAGTGGCGATACAAGTCGCATGCGTGGCACATGGCAGAGCGGTTCCTTGTCGGATATCCCAAGCAGGGCCGTTGGCATCGTCCACCGTTCGATGTCGTGGCCGCGTACGTCGATCAACATCCAGAGGGTGATCTGAGCCTGAAGCGAGCCGAAGAATTTGGCTTCCCGATCTTCAAGACGATCGCGGCGGCGGTGCGTTGCGGCGGCGACAAGTTGGCCGTCGATGCCGTGCTGATCATCGGCGAGCACGGCGACTACCCGATCAACGAGATCGGTCAGAAGCAGTACCCGCGCTACGAATTCTTCAAGCAAGTCACCGATGTCTTCCGCAAAGACGGCCGAGCGGTTCCGATCTTCAACGACAAGCATCTGTCGTGGAATTTCGATTGGGCAAAGGAAATGGTCGCGACCTCGCACGAGTTGGGCTTCGGCTTCTGTGCCGGTTCGTCGTTGCCGGCAACGTGGCGAATGCCCGCCATCGACTTGCCGCACGGCGCGGAAGTCGAAGAAGTCCTCGGCGTCGCGATGGGAGCCGTCGATATCTACGACTTCCACGCACTGGAGATGATTCAGTGCATGGCCGAACGCCGTCGCGGCGGCGAAACGGGAGTCGTGTCGATGCACGCTCTGCGAGGCGATGCGGTGTGGCAAGCGTTGGAAGCGGGTTCGTGGAAGAACGGCGGCTGGGATCCAAAACTGTTCGAGGCATGCCTCAGCCGCAGTCAGACGCTGGCTCAGCCGGCGACTTTCAGTCATCGCTACCCGACCGTGCCGCAAATGCGAGAGTGGGTCAAAGAACCGATCGCATACCGCTTTGAATACGCAGACGGTTTGAAAGGAACGATGCTGTTGATGAATGGACTCGTCGATGACTTCAACTTCGCCGCGCGGTTGAAAGGACAAGCCGAACCGCTGTCGACGTTGTTTTATCTCCCACCAAATCCCAACGTGACGTACTCCGCCGCGTTGATGTCCAACGCCGAGCAAACGTTTCTCACCAACAAAGCTCCGTATCCGGTCGAGCGAACGCTGCTCACTTCGGGCCTCGTCGCAGCCGGACTCAAATCGCTCGCGGCCGGGCAAAAGCGGATCGAGACTCCGCACCTCGCCGTTCGTTACTCGGTGCCGAACGAATCGACGTTTGCTCGACAGTGAGAGGTTTGGTCCGTCGAGCCTGCGGAATGATCGCCCCAATCGTTGCCCTGTCGTCGGTTGTCCGCGGATGACTCTGGCCTGGTCCTTGACCTCTGCGGCTAGGACTGTCCAATTCGCAAATTCGGAACAGCAGTTATTGCCGATTGAGTCTTCTAAAGTTTCCGGCCTTGCGCAGACCGGGGCTTTGGGGGGAATCCATTGGCAGCCGATGATTTGTGCGTGCGAAAATTCTCCGTGTCTTGCCTGTTCGGAATTGGCCGTCAGGTGACACTCGACACTGTTGCCCGCTCGGGGACAGCCCGCCCAACGTTTTGAGGAAAGGTTTCAGAGGCTCCACTATGAAAAATCAAACGATTGTTTTTGGTCTGCTGATCGTGACGAGTTTGTCGGCGAATGCGTTCGCTCGCGACAAATTCTGCTGTGTCGATCCCAACTTGGCGGACATTCAGTCGCGATGCTGCCAGGCAACTCTGCTGCCGTACCACGTCGCCTTGAAGCGCGCGGATGACGCGGCGAAAGCCGAGACCGCGTTGGCTGCGATGACTCAGGAACGGAACGACCTGCACGCTCAGTTGGCGAAACTGCAAGCCGATCTGAAGTCTGCCGTCGCCGATCGTGACAAGGCTCGCGCTGACCAAGCAACCGCGTCGAAGGAACGAGACAAAGCCGCCGCTGACGCCGCCGCCTCGGAGAAAGCCAAGCAAGTCGCCGACGCTGCCACGAAGGCCGCGAAAGACGAACAGGCCAAGGCCAACGCCGAGCTGGCCAAAGTGAAAGAGGACTCCGCGAAACAAGTCGCAGCCGCTTCGGACGCCGCCAAGAAGGCCAACGAAGACAAGGATAAAGCTCTCGCCGATGCGAAGAAATCCGCCGACGAACTCGCCAATGCGAACAAGAAATTGACCGCGGCTCTCGACGGCGAAGACAAGCGCAAGAAGGACGAAGAGCAGAAGAAAGAGGAAGACAAGAAAAAGGAAGAAGACAAAAAGAAAGAAGACGAGAAGAAACAAGAAGAAGCCAAGCAAGAGACCAAATCGGAAGAGGCGTCTGCTGACGCAGCCACGCAGAACTAATTTTTCGGTTCTGGATGCGACAGCGAATTAACCTTCGCCGTCGCTGATCACTCAAGACTTGGTCATCCACAAAAAGGCCCAGCTTTCCCAAGCTGGGCTTTTTTTGTTTTTGGGCTCTCCGCCATTCGTGTTGAGCGACAGCAAGGGATTGGGCTTGGAGTGGTTCCAGTCTCTTGGTCTTCATTTTTCTGTCCCGCATCTTTCTGTCAGTTCCTCGGTGATTTCCGCAGTGCTGACAGAAAAATGCGGGACAGAAAAATGATTTCTGCACAATCCAAATGACGGGAAGCAACAAGACTCAACAGGAATGGCGGAGAGCCTGTTTTTGTTGGGTGACAACACTTCTCATTTTCCCCAATCAGCGGTTCTTTGACGGCAACGATCCGCTGTCGGCCAAGTCGCCCAGCAGCCCATGCGCCTGATACAACCACTGCCCGCAGATGCAGCCCTTCCAATCGGAATGTCTTTCCAACACAACAGCCTCTGACTCAAATCCGCAAACACTGTCGATTCGAATTTCCGAACGCCGTCGACGGCTGAGCCAATTGATACGAACAGGAAGTCCATGTCTGACGTCAATCTGCCAACCGATGATTCATTTCCCCCCGTCAAAGTGCTCAGCAAGCCACAGCGGCGCGTGCTGGGAGTGTTGATCGAAAAAGGGATCACCACTCCGGAGTACTACCCACTGACGCTCAAGGCGCTCACGACAGGATGCAATCAGAAGAACAACCGCTCTCCGCTCAGCGAGTATTCCGAGGACGACATCGAGCGTGCCGTCAATCAGCTTCGCGAGATCGGCTTGGCCGCCGTCGTTCACACCGAGTCAGGACGCTCGGAACGCTACCGGCATTACGCTCGCAAACGGTTCCCGTTCAACGAACCTCAGTTGGCGATCATGACGGAACTCTGGCTGCGCGGGCGACAATCGGTTGGCGACCTGCGCACGCGAGCCAGTCGAATGCATGACATCCCGACGCTCGAACAACTTCGCGACGAACTGAAGACGCTGCAAAAGCTTGGCTTCGTCCAAGCCAACGGTCCTTTGGAGGTTCGCGGAGTCGAAGTCGATCACGACTTCTACAAGCCGGAAGAAGGGAAGACGCTGAGCGCCGGCAATTTCTCGTCCGCCGCCGAAACGGACGACGGTGAAAAGTCCGGCATGTTCCACCGAGGCGATCAGTTGCCGGACGTCCGTGCCTTTCCAGATCGAGTCGGAGCGGCCCCTTCATCCGTATCGGACGTCGCCGCGCTTGAGCGATCGGTCGTCGAACTCACCGAACGCTTGCAAACAATTGAGCGATCACTCGCGCAGCTCAGCGAACGTTTCGAGACTCTGCGCCGCGAACTGGGCGCGAGCGTGTGATACGGATCGCCGAAATTAGCCGCGCGGCTAATTCTTGGAATGCATATGATGCCGATCGCAGAAAATAACTGCGCTGTGTGAAGCGCTCGGCTCATCACGCGGAGCGATGATGGCTACGTAGCCGTCACCGCTCCGCGTGACGAGCCGAAC
>JAYVQJ010000242.1:0-2549 GCA_043777235.1 Planctomycetia bacterium | reverse complement strand
ATCAGCTTCCCGGCGCTCTCGCCGCGAGGGTTCTTGAAGATGCAGCCGGCCGACTGATCGGCCAGCGGCTGCGATGCCTTCTTCATGATCCAAATCTTGCGCATCCGATTCGTGATCTCATCCGGATCGTCCGTCCGAAGCTGGAATGTTCCTTCGAGAATGAGCGGCTCGGTGACGCTGCCGGAGCGGTAGCCAAAGCTCAAATCGTCACCCGTCCGCGTGGCGATCTCTCCCTTGGCCGTCATCACGGTTACCGAGCGGGCCGTCTCCGAGATCTCACCCGATCGCCCGCCGGCGTTGCCTCGGATCGCACCGCCGATCGTGCCGGGGATGCCGGCCAGAACTTCGAGTCCCGCCAGTCCATCTCGGACGCTGACCGAGATCGCCTGCGACAGCAACGCTCCAGAACCGGCTCGTACCGTCGTGCCATCGACGGAGATCTCCGCGAAGCTGGCGTTCGACAACCGGATGACCGCACCGGTGACTCCCTCGTCCCGAACCAGCAAGTTCGAACCGCTGCCGAGAACATGCAGCGGGATGCCGTTGTCGTGGCAGCAAGCGACGACCTTTTGGAGTTCGGCTTGGTCGCGCGGCTCAAGAAAGAACTGAGCGGGGCCGCCGAGGTTCATCCAAGTCAGTGGAGCCAGCGGCCTATCGGTTTGCAGGATGTCATTGAATGCGTCGAGTAAGCTCATGCTGAATCCGATTGATATCCCCTGCTCCCATTGTGATAAGCACGTCCCCAAGTCGGGCGGCATCGTCTAGTTCGTCCGTCAGCCGGTCAAGCGACGCCAGCAAGCGAACTGACTTGCCTCGCGAAGCCAAGCGTTCTGCCAGTTCCTCGTTCGTTCGCTTGGCCGCTTCCGGGCATTTCTCGCGAGCCGTAAAGATCGGAGCGAGAAACACCTCGTCGGCCGCGTCGAAGCTTTCGGCGAAGTCGTCCAACAACGCTCGCGTGCGAGACTCCTGATGTGGCTGAAACGCACACAGCAACCGCCGGCCGGGATACTGCTCGCGAGCCGTCATGAGCGTCGCCTTCACCGCCGTCGGATGATGCGCGTAATCGTCGATCATCGTGACGCCGCGCCATGATCCGAGCACCTCGAATCGCCGCTTTGTCCCACGAAATTCACTCAATCCTTCACGAATCGCGATCGCCGATGCCCCGACGTGATGACACATTGCCGCCGCTGCGACGGCGTTCAGCACATTGTGCCGACCGGGAATTCGCAGACTGATTTCGGTGAAAAACGTCGCTCCGTGAAAGAGTCGAAATCGCATCCCGTCCGGCGTCGGCCGCAAATCCGCCGCCCACCAATCGGTGCAGTCTCGCAGCGAGAATGTCTCGATCTGAGCGAGACTCGACGCCGCCGCAACGCGCGTCGCTTCGCAGTCGCCACGAATAATCAGATGCCCGTCCGACGGCAGAGTACTGACGAACTCCGCAAACGCCTCGCGAGTCTCTCTGAGGTCACGGAAGAAGTCGAAATGATCCGCTTCGATTCCCGTCAACACGACGTGCTTCGGGCTGAGCGTCAGGAAATTCTTCTGATATTCACAACTCTCGACGACGAACAATTCGCTTTCACCTGCCCAGCCGGAGACACCCTTCTCGACCAGTTCCGCGCCGATGACCGCACTCGGCGACAAGCCCGCGTCGCGCAGCACGGACGCGATCATCGCCGTCGTTGTGCTCTTGCCATGCGTGCCGGCGATCGAGATGCCGACGCGACTCTTCATCAGTTCGCCCAGCATTTGGTTGTACGACCATTGCGGGATACCAAGCCGCTCGGCCTGCTGACGTTCGGGGTTCGAGTCTGTGATCGCCGGGCTGTAGATCAGCAAGTCGGCGTTCTGCGGCAGGAACTCATTTGAGTGGCCACGATGGACTCGGAAGCCTTTATGGCGGAGCAACTCCAACGTGTCGCTCGGCGGCTGCAAATCGGAACCGGAGACCGTCCAGCCCAGCCCGCTGAGCATCTCGGCCAGAGCCTTCATCCCTGACCCGCAGATGCCGACCAAATGCGCGACGCGACGCTCGCGAGTTGTCCGCAAACCGGACAACCGCACGCGAGGCACCGCCGCAAACGCTGGAGCACCGATCATCGTCTGAGTTCTCCTCGTGGCGGATGCCACACGCATCGTCGCCGACTTCAGGCTGTATCGGTTTTGCAGTCCAGACACCTTCACCGCCGAGTCTCCTGGGTCCACCGTGCCGATCGTAGCGGTTCTCCCGATTCCGGGGAGCACGAGTTTTCTCCGGTCCTGCCTGGCCTTATGCAACCTGCGAGTTCTCAACGAGGTCGAGGCCGCCAGGTGGTTTCGCGAAGCACGTCACGTTCGTAAGACGTCATCACTTGCAGTGCGGCTTCACGATCGTCCGAAGTCAGTTGCTCGAAAGCGTCGAGGATGTGATACCGATCGCAGAAGATAACTGCGCTGTGTGAAGTGCTCGGCTCATCACGCGGAGCGATGATGGCTACGTAGCCGTCACCGCTCCGCGTGACGAGCCGAACGGGCAAACGCGCAGTGATTTCTTGCGATCCGTA
>JAYVQJ010000241.1:0-2551 GCA_043777235.1 Planctomycetia bacterium | reverse complement strand
CGCGCGGCTAATTTGTGCGATCCGTATCAGACAGTCGAACTACAGAGGCGGGCGCGGTCTTGTGTTGATCCAGAAGTCGCGCCGACGTTCATCGAATTGCTCAATCGTCAGCCGTTCGAGTTTCCCGCCACCGTGTGAATGCAGCACGATCACCTCAACGAACACGTCGTCACCGCAACGTTGACGCAGCCACTCGACCACACCGATTTGAAACCGCAACTGCGGATACATCGGCACGTCCAATGCCGCCAGCGACCACTGATCGATCCGCAGTTCGCCGTCAGTCACACACCGTCGAGCCGACTCTGGCAGGGCTCGCAATCCTTCGTCAGTCACCATCACGCTGACACGCTCAGATCGCGCGACGTACACGCTCCAAGCCAGCCAACGATCGCAATAGCCCCAACGCTCTGTCACTGGCCACACACAAGCAAGAAGCAGCACAGTCACCCGAAGCATCAGCGAGGGAGATCGTCTCGCTGTTTCACACATGTCATACGCTAAGCGTCTGATTGCGTTACCGGAGCACCGTCCAAGCAGCAGCCAGTCGTGTCCAATGAACGCGACGTTCCACAGCAACACACCAGGCCGATGCCCCAATCCCAACGGCCCCAGCGCGAGCAGCAATCCGAGATGTAATCCGGTCGCAGCGACCAGTGCCGCTCGTCGAGTTCGCGGCCAACTCAGTCCCGCCGCAACCAGCAGTTCGCCGAGCGGGAGCGTTGTTGCCAACCACCATTTCCAGCGTGCCGGCCAACCGGCCGCGTCGATTCGGATCGCTCCGGACAATGCTTCCACCAATGCCTGCCCGTGCGAAGCAAAGAAGTCCAAGTCGAGCTTCGACACGGCCGACCAAAAATAGATGCTGATCGTCAGCGTGATGTGCGGAACGAGTCCAAGTTGACCGGCGCTCGCGGAACTCAAGAAAACCGACATCAGCAGCAACTGCCAAGCCCAAGGCTGAAGCCGGTGCTGATCGAGGACGATTAGCACCGCGAGGGAGACGGCCAGCGTGATCCAAGCTCGATTCGAATCCGGCTTCCATGCAGAGAACGCGAGCGATCCCAGCAAGACACCGAACGCCAGCCAGTCAATAAAGCTCGGCAGCGAACACACCCAATCGAACAGCGGTACTTGCGGGAACTCCGTCTGCGGAGTCCACAACTTCCACGTCGCGGCGAACAGCAGCAAGCCAGCGATTGACCACCAACGGCGCAGACGACGAATAATCGTCGTGTCCTCAACATCAAGGCGAATGGCGTCAGCGACCATGCTGCTGGAAATAGACGAACAAGCCGACGACGGCAAGCACGGAGAGGACCGTCAGCGTGATCTTCCAGAAGCTGTAGGGCCGCTCGCCTTGCACTTCACCAGTGACGGCATTGACGAGCACTTGAAAACTCTTGCCGTTGTACCGGTACGCCAGCAACCAGACCGGTAGCAGTAGGTGCTTGAAGGTGATCGCGTCGTACCGCGTTTTGATCTCGGTGATACGTTGCTCATCGCCACCGATCAGTCCACGAACGTCCGACGCGATGCCGGCGTCGATTCTCTTCTGAGCGATCGGGAAGCCTTCGTCGAGTTCCACCTCGTAAGTCCGTGCCAAAAATCCGGCGAGCAATTCCTGTGAGAACGATTGCAGCTCGGCGAGCGGCCACGGCTCCAGCGAATCCATCAACTCGCGGCTCATCCCTTTGGTCGCCAGCACGAGCAGGTCGTCGAAGAACCGCTGATGACTGCCGCTGACGGAAGTCCAACTGGTGCGCTGCTCTTGTCGCGTCTGATTGTTCACAGTCACGGTGACGTAGTAATGATCGCCGCGCTCGCCTCGGTAACGGCTGAAGGTCAACGAGTCATAGGTCCAAAACGGCAAGTACACACCATTGAATCGTCCCTCGACACCACGTTTCAAAAACTCATTCGGAGCAAACCAGCGCGCGCGGACCCACTCGGACAAATTCATCCGAGCTTTCTCTTTCTCGATCTGGAACGAAAGGATGCCATGCACCGGAATCCGTTTCGGCGAGTCATGCACTTTGTCGCGCTGGATCGGTGCTGCGCAGTACGGACACTCGCTGCTGGTCAACGAGCCAACGAACACGACGTTGGCTCCGCAGCCGCTGCAACGGACTTCGCTCTGCCCGTCGTTCGTGCTCTCGCCGGATTGCTCGCGCCACTCACGGACCTTCTCCAGTATCGCATGAAAGTCTTGCTCGGCGATGTCGGTGTCGGCCGCCAGCTCAATCAGCTTTTCGTGCCCGCAATACGGACACTTGAGGTCTTGCTGACCAATGTGAAACTCAAGGTCCGCCCCGCACTTCTCGCACGGGAAGACACGTCCCTTGCCGTCATCGACGGACTCACCAGGTTTCTCCGACTTTGACGAGGCACGGTCGTCAGACATCAACGGTTACCTTCTCACCAAAATCAACGCGATTGCCAAGGGACACGCAGCAAGATCCGAAATGCCTCGGATCGAGGCCTTAAAAACAATGATCTCACGCAGAGGCGCAAAGCTCGCAAAGGTGATTGAGATTGTGCGGACTCTGTG
>JAYVQJ010000240.1:0-2554 GCA_043777235.1 Planctomycetia bacterium | reverse complement strand
GCCTGGTCCGACATTGCCTGGTCCGACATTGCCTGGTCCGACATTGCCTGGTCCGACATTGCCTGGTCCGACATTGCCTGGTCCGACATTGCCCGGCTTTCCGGGTGTGGCGTCTGGCTTGCGGTCATGCTTCTTAGGAATTGGTGCCGCCGCAATTGGCTTCTTTGAGCCGTCGAGCGCCGAACCGAATGGAGGAATCTTCGCGCTCGTATCGAACTTCGGAGGCGTCGGCAGTGGACCGGACGGAACGGCGATGGGAGTCACCGGCTTGGCAACAGGATGCTTGTGGTCCGGGTGATTCGGAGTCGCCGATCGTGCTGTTTGCCCCGGATCAGTCGTGCCCGTTTTGAATGGAGGCAATGAACCAGTTGCCGTTCCTGTCTTCCCCGTCGGAATCGGCAACGCTGTGCCGGGTGAACTGGGCGAGGGATTCGTTACTGATTTCGGTGTCGCTGGTGCAGCGGCCGGCTTCGAAGCAGGCACAGGGACATGCTTGGGCGCAGACGGGACCGCAGATGGTGCAGGCGTTGGCTTCGGCGTGGGAGCCGGTGCCGGAGCGGGCCTCGGAGCAGGTGTTGGTGCCGCAGCAGGCTTCGCTGGGGGAGCAGTCGCCCCCTTCTCCTTGTCCTTCGCGAGCGACACGGTTCCCATCAATCCCAGGACAACAGCGACAAACCAAGCTTTTGACATGATCGACTCCTTGCACCCTTCGTTAGACAGTATTGCTTCACCGCGGACTCAGCGAATTCACTCTTCAGATGGCGAACCTCGTGCCAACGCCATGCGGTCGATCGATCGAATCCGTGTCGGAGCAACTTCGACATGTCCTCCGGTCAATTGATTCGAGCGGCATGAACTGCGGCTGACATCACTCTGACAATTCTGCCGTCAGACCGACCGCACTCACAAGACCGACTGACGAGTTGCTCTCAGCGAGCGACCTTGCGATGTCGTCCGGCCTTCCGCAAATAGGCTCGTTTGGCCTCGTCCAGAAACTTCCAGAATTCCGGCGAGTCGATCTCTCGCAGCCAATGCACGGTGATCGCGACTTCCTGCCAAGGACCGCTGGCCTCTTTGACCCGCACGCGATCAGCTCGGCCATAGGCTTCGATCTCGCGAACGTCATCCACGGGCTTGAGTTTCAAGGCCGCCGCCAACGGCTTCTGCTCGAACGTGTTTTCTGGGACGCGGAACTTCAACGTCAGCAGCCACTCATCGCCGGTCAGAGCGTGCAAGAACCAACCTCGTGAGGCATCCGGGCCGATGACTTCGACGACGCTCTGTTCTTCCCAATTTGTCGTCAGCCGCGCGTTCGGGTCGAGCAACGCTGCCGATCCCCGTTCATCTTGTTGTTTCTTCAACGCCGCTCCTGTCGTCAGCTTGCCTCGCAACTTGCTCGGCAGCGAGCTGAGTTTCGCGTCGGAAGTCTTCTTCACTTTGGCGGCAGGCATCGGTTCTGGAAAGGACTCCAAGAATTCGATCACTCGTTCCAAAGCGGCCCCTTCCCAACGGCACGGCTTGCCATTGTGAGCGACTCGATCCACGAGATGCCATTTCCGCCCATCGATCTGCCACGGCATCTTCGCGTCACGACCGACATCACTGAGACTCACGTCCCCCGCCTTCTTCTTCCGAACGGCATCCGCATCGAAGAAGACTCTCTCTCCGCGCGTCCCGCTGGCGAGGATCGGTGCGAGTGCGACTGCCGTATGAGAAAGCAGTTCCGAGTTCCGAGTTCTGAGTTCCGAGTCAGAAGCCCTTGTCCCCACTCGGAACTTCTCGACCACTTCTTCCGGAGTCCCTTCCGCCACGATCCAACCGCCAGCGTCCCCCGCTTCGGGGCCGAGGTCAATCAGCCAATCCGCCGTCTTGATCACATCGAGGTTGTGCTCGATCACGACGACGGTGTTTCCTTTCTCGACCAAACTGTTGAGCACCTTCAGCAACTTGTCGATGTCGTCGAAGTGCAGTCCGGTGGTCGGCTCATCGAGGATGTACAACGTCTTGCCGGTTTGCGGCCGTGCGAGTTCCGCCGCCAGTTTCACGCGCTGAGCCTCACCTCCTGAAAGCGTCGGTGCGGACTGACCGAGCGTCAAATAATCGAGTCCGACGGCGCACAGCGTCGCCAGCGTTCCGCGAATGCGCGGAATGTTCTCGAACAATTCCAGCGACTTGCCGATCGGCATATCGAGCACATCGGCGATCGACTGACCGCGATATTTCGCCGTGAGTGTCTCGGCGTTGTAACGCTTGCCACGACATTGATCGCACTCGATCCAGACATCAGGCAGGAAATGCATCTCGATCAGTTTCTGACCGTTTCCTTCGCACGGCTCGCAGCGCCCGCCGGCACGATTGAAGCTGAAGCGTCCCGCTCGCCAACCGCGCACTTTCGATTCCGGCAACTGCGAGAACAGCTCGCGAATCTCATCGAACACGCCGGTGAACGTGCCGGGATTCGACTTTGGCGTGTTCCCGATCGGCTGTTGATCGACGAGGATCAACTTGCCGATTCGCTCCAGTCCGCGCAGTTCGTCATACGGTCCCGGAGTCT
>JAYVQJ010000239.1:0-9948 GCA_043777235.1 Planctomycetia bacterium | reverse complement strand
CGTGCGGTTTCGGGAACTGAGTTTTTCTGTTTTCGTTCGCCGGCCGGACATGAGCGAGGCATCGGACGCGGCGTACTTGGTCCAGGCATTCAACTCGTCGCGGCTCTTCGCGTGGTCGGAGCGGACTTGGTTCTCCACGCCGTACCACCACGGAACGATCGACGTCGATGTCGGCCTGCCGGCTTCCGTGCGACTCGTGCTGGGAGGCCAAACCGTTTTCAGTGCCGTGATGCCGGCTGACTCGAGCAGTAGGGTGGGACCAGCGGCACTTCGCCGCGCCGGCCCACCGGAAAACAACGTGATTGAAGATGGTGGGCCGGCGCTCGAAGCGAGCTTGTCCCACCCTACAGGTCGAGAGCCGTCTCGCAGCGGAGTCGAAGGTTTCGCTGGGCCGATCTTTCTTCCGGGACGCACGCGCGGCAAGGCCACGTCGGGACGATTGTTCTTCGCCAAGATTGAAGGTGAGACGCAAGTCTATCCGTTCTCATCCACGGACACGTTGACGCTCAGGCCGTCGCTCGGCAGTCCGATTCTGCAAGCGTTGATCGACTCACACTTCGTCATTGACGAATGGTTGATCCGACGAGACGCGATGCACGCGAAGTCGAAGACGTTTCGGCGGATGCTCGATACTTAAGGCAGAATGAACGAGCCCTCATCAAAACCGTGCCGCAGCTTGTTCGGAACTTGAGTGAAACGCGGTCAATGACACTCGCGATCGGCTGCGCGATCGGCGAGGGGCTCCCGACCCCGCCGCAGAATTGGACCGAAGGATGTTCGTCGTCTTGTGACACCTCTGTTACGCCTGCGGCTGAAATCCTGCGTAGCATTCGGTCGATGTGATTCGCGAGCGGTGTGCTCGGGCGAATCGCTTTTCGATGGTCGGAACGAGGAGTCAATCATGAACCAGCTGAAACCTTGGAAGCGGTGGTTTGTTGTGCTGAGCGTACTCGGCATTGGTGTGTCGATCACTGGCCACGAACTCGCTGCTTGGCAGTTGACGGGAGTTCCTCAAACAGCGGGATTCCGAAAGGCGAATGGCCCGGCACCGTTCGTCAAAGTTGATCAATCGCAGGCCGCGCCGAAGCTCGATGAGAAACTGGAACCGCTCGTTCGAGCGGCGATGTCCGACGATGCACAGAAGGCCGAAGCGGCGACGCAAGAACTTCGACGAGGTGGCAGGCGCGCGTTGGAGTACCTCCTGTCGCGCAGCGATCCCTCGGACTTATCCCGTTGGAAGACACTGGCTGATACGGTCGCGGCGCAGCGCGATAGTCACTTCTCCGGGCTGTATTGGCACACCGATTTGGCGGCGGCTCAAGAGGTCGCCAAGCGAGAGAACAAGCCGATCCTGTCGCTGCGATTGCTGGGCAAGCTGACCGACGAACTGAGCTGCGCGAACAGCCGCTTCTTCCGCACGACGCTGTATCCGCACACGGCCGTGCGGACGATGTTGGCCGAGAGATACGTGCTGCATTGGGAGACAGTTCGAGCAGTCCCGATCATCACCATCGACTTCGGCGACGGCCGCTCGATCAAGCGGACGATCACCGGCAACAGTTTGCATCTCGTGCTGGATGCTCGCGGTCGGACAGTTGATGTCCTGCCGGGACTGTACGGTGCCGGCTTCTTCTCGCGAGTGCTGCAAGAGTCCGAATCTCTCGCGAAACTGGCAGGGAGCCTCGACGACGAACGTTTCGGACGAGAGCTGGCGAAGTTTCATCGGCAACAGTTGAGCGATCAGGAAACGCGCTGGTCGAAGGACTGGCAAGAGATCGCGACGAACAACGCGACGCAGAAAGCCGAGATCGTTCCGATGTTCGGCCAAGAACTGGACGATGCAGCCTGGGCAATACTGGCTCAGCGGTACGTGGCTGAAGTGCAGTTTGATGGCATGACCGTTGCCGCCGTCCAAGCGAAGCAGCCGGCGGAAGTCGCCGGCCGACTCGCAATGGGTAAGTCCGTGACGGAAACGCCGGCGCTCCGATTGGTTCGCAACTTGGTACCGGTGATCGGGCAAGACACCGTCAAAAACGAATACAAGTTTCATCGCCAAATCCATCAGTGGCTGGCGGAAGGCCCAGCTCCGAAATCCAATGTGCTGGTCTCGCGGATTTACGGCGAGCTATTTCTCAGCCCGCTGAACGATCCGTGGTATGGTTTGTCGAAGCCGGATGTGTATTCCGCAGTCGAGAACGATGGACGCCAGAATGCCGTCACCACGACCCAAAACACTCGTCATCGAAGATGATGCCGCGATCCGTCGCGGAGTCGTCGATGCCTTGCGAGCCGCCGGTCATGTGCCGACCGAAGCGGCTCGCGGGGACGACGGTCTGCGTTCCGCGTTACACGGTGAGTTCGATCTGGTACTGCTCGATCTCGTGCTTCCCGGCGGTTCGGGTTGGGAAATCCTGCGATCGATTCGAGCGGCTCGCCCCGATCTGCCGGTCATCGTGCTGACGGCGTGTGGTGACGAAAACGATCGCGTTTCCGGCTTGCAACTCGGAGCCGATGATTACGTCGTCAAGCCGTTCAGCCTGCGCGAGCTGCTCGCGCGCGTCGCGGCCGTGTTGCGACGAGTCGCCGCCGCTCCGCAATCGGGACGCAACATTCTCTTTGCCGGCGGTGAAGTCGATACGACATCGGGCCAAGTCTCGTTCGATGATGGCCGCACGGCTGAACTCTCCGAGAAGGAGATTGAGATCATTCGGTATCTCGCTCGCCGAGCGGGCAAGGCCGTGTCTCGCGAAGAATTGTTGCTGCGCGTTTGGGGGCTTGATCCGAAAGGTTTGCAGACTCGGACCGTCGATATGCACATCACTCGGCTACGCGAGAAGCTCGGCGATGACCCGTCGAGTCCTCGCGTGCTGCGAACGATGTGGGGACAAGGCTACTGCTTCCTCACGCCGGAGGGATCAGTCGGAACGCGCTAGCGTCCGGTTCTCAAACGTCTCGGCAAAACCGGACGCTAGCGCGTTCCGGCTGATAGAATTGGGTGATCAATCACCCGTTTGGAGTCCGAATCATCAAACGCCCCGTCGCCACTTGGCTGATCTTCGCGACCTGTTTGTTAGCGGCCACGATCGCCGTCACGTGGCTTAGCCGGCAGACGCTGCAGGCAGAACGATCGGAGCGACACGCTCGCCACCAAGCCGATTTGGAGAACCGCATTCGCGTGGCTCTGTGGCGCATGGACTCGATCGCCGTGCCGCTGGTGGCCATTGAAAGCACCCGGCCGACGTTGGCTGCTCCGATCAAAGACAGCCCCGTGCTCGCCCCGCGGTTGTTGAAGGGTTATGTGCAACGCGATGTCGCCGGCCAATGGACGCTGCGTTGCGATGCGTTTGCGAAAGCGATTGAACCGCTCGCGGAAGACTCGGAATTGCTCGCTCAAAAAGAATGGTGGAGAGCACTGCCGGCTCCGAACTCCCGATCGCTGGAACTGCGAGATTCGACATTGGCCCAATCGTCGGCCACCGATCCAAATTCTTCGTTGATCGTCTGGCCGAGCAATTCCTGGTCGAACAACTTTGCTCCCCCAATGAACAACACAGTGGCATCCAACTCGGCACAGCGTGCTCCCGACCCAAATCTCAACAACGGCAACCAATTGGAGTCTCAGTCACGAGCCCAGTTGAAGCAGCAGGTTTTTGATGTCGCCAATCTCGGCCAGCAGGGCATCGCTCAGCAGGCGGAGATTCCACAGAGGCGAACCAAGAATCCAATCAACTTGTCCGGGTTGGGGCCGCCAATCACCGCCGGCAGTGGCAGTGGGACCGACAATCCCCTTGGCCTGCCGACAGTCATTTCTTATCCAGACATCGGTGGTGACGCAGGCCCGCGTCCAACGCTGCCCAAGCCGGATCAGCGCGCTTCGGGTGCGTTAATCCCCTTGTGGGTCGGTGACGAATTGCTGCTCGCTCGCCGTGTTATCCCAGAATCCAAAACGGGTGAATTGATCGAAGCGTGTTGGCTTAACTGGCCCGAATGGAACAAAGTCCTGCGTGCGGAGATCGCGGATCTCTTGCCGGGTGCGAGCTTGCAGCCGGTGCAGACAACAACTCCGGACGGCGGCGATCGTGAGTTGGTCGCGCTCCCCGTGCGGTTGGAGCTGAGCCCATCGACGATGATCGGAAACGAGGAGAGTTCCTGGCCCGCCGCGTTGGTTGTGGCGTGGGTGATGCTCGCGCTGACAGCGGCAGCGATCGGTTGGCTGCTGTGGCAGACGCTACATCTGAGCGAACGGCGCGCGGCGTTTGTGTCGGCAGTCACACACGAGCTGCGAACTCCGCTGACAACGTTTCGGCTTTACACCGAGATGCTGACCGACGGCGTTGTGCAAGATCCCGATCAACAGAAGAGCTACTTCCAAACGCTGCACCGCGAGGCCAATCGCCTGATGCACATGGTCGAGAACGTGTTGGCTTACGCGCGGCTGGAAAAGGGACGTCCCACGAATCGCACCGAAGAGTTATCGCTCGGTGAACTGCTGGACCGCTGCTGGCCGCGCTTGTCGCAGCGTGTGTCGGAGTCCCCATTGCAGTTGGAACTGACTCTTTCCAAGCCCGTTCGCGAAACGCTGCTGACGACCAATGCGATGGCCGTCGAGCAAATCTTATTCAACCTCATCGACAACGCCTGCAAGTACGCCAGCGACGCGACAGAACCGCGCATCATCGTCGAGTCTGAAGCAACCGACACACAGATCACGATTCGAGTCCGCGACTTCGGTCCCGGCTTGTCAGCAACCGCGCGGCGGCAACTCTTCGAGCCATTTGGCAAGTCATCTGCTCAAGCGGCCGAGACGGCTCCCGGAATCGGACTCGGCTTGAGCTTAGCCCGTCGTCTCTCGCGTGATCTCGGTGGCGACTTGCAGTGTGATCAATTGGGACCGGCTGGGCTGGCTTTCGTTTTGACTCTGCCCCGCGCCCGGTAACTCAGATGATTCATCAGCCCCTGGACGCTAGCCCACGGTTTTCGGTGCTTGCCTGAGGATGACACAAGAACCAGACACTAGCGCGTGCCGGCTCATTTTGCAGGGCTGGCGATACCTCGCACGGGCAAGAGTGAGATGTATCGCTCTCCAGTTGTCCCCGATTCTGGAAGCGTTTTACGTCTCCCAGTTCCGTGAGGAACACCACGGCGGTCAGCCAGCCCACGCCGCGGACTTCGCACTGCGCCCGCATCTGCGGAGCGTAACGCGGTTGCACCGACGACCGTTCCAAGGAGCGGTCCAAGCGTTCGCGTTCCAGCCAGCCCACTTCGCGGAGCAACTTCAGCAACGCCCGCCGAGTTCCTTCCGCCAAGCTGCGGCCTCCCGAAACTTCCTCGCAGTACGACAACACATTGAGCCACTCCCAGTGCCACAGCGTCCAACTCGACATGTCTTGCGGACGAACAATCCCGTTCCGCTTGAGCAACAATGGAATCTGCGTCTTGGCCCGAGCCAGTTTGTCGGCGATCTCCAACCGCGCTCGCACCAGTTCGCGATCGTCTCGCAACGGCACGCTGGGAATCCACACCGCCGGCAAGTCCGTCCCCGCCAGCACCTGCGCCTTGAGCATCGGAGCTCCCACGCTCACCGCAACACCAAACGGTCGTCGTGCAAATCGCAGCCCACCAGAATAACCTGTCTCATGGCCAGTCCTCCGAGAGAGTCGAGAAAAGAACGTTACACAACTCAACTCGACCGCGAGCCAACTGGCCTTTTCTCCTTCGCAATCACGACCGCCCAAACACGGTGACTTGTGGGGCGACGGACTCAATGATTCTGCTGAACTGCCCCGAAATCGAGATCCTCCGACCCACAAGGAGTCGGACTACAGACTTCGCAGATTCACAAATTAGCCAGCCGTGCCAAAACCGTCCGTCAACGCGGAATCATTTGGTTCACGTTGATTTTGAGTCATGGAGATCGCGGAGGTCTCGCGCATCGCGGCTTTACGAATCGGCGTGGGCTTTCGATGATGCGGCCGAGATTTCGCCGGACCAGGAATTCGTGACGTGCTGCTTTTTTTGTCGGACGGTTATCTGTGGGGCATGGTGTTCTGGCTAATCGCCGGCGGCGTTGGCTTTTGGCTGCTGCTGCGACTCCGAGGGCTGTGGCGTGGTCACCCAAAGCGATTGAATTGGGTCAACGCCGGTCTGTCGATGTGGATGGTGTTGGCTCTACTGACGACGATCGAGCTGTACTTCGCGTTGATTTACGACGCTTCGGACTCGTTCAACATGACGAACGTGTCGAAAAAGTGGTTCAAGCTGCACGTCGAGCCTCAGCAACACATCCTGGAGTTGAACGATCGCGAGCGGATTTTGGTTCGCGACGACCGCGAGTACCCGAAGCAGATCGCGGCCGATCAGCGGCATCTCGTGTTCTTCGGCGACAGTTTCACGTTCGCTCAGGGAGTGCCCGAAGTACGGGACCGCTTTAGCAATCGCGTGCGAGCGGTTTTGGAACCGGAGTCTCAGGGCAAGATCGTGGTCTCAAACCTTGCGGACGCGGGGACCGACTTGCACTGGATCGAGCGACTGCTGGAACTGCTCTTCGAGAGCGGACGCCGGATCGACACGGCGGTCTATGTGCTTTGCCTGAACGACATCGAGACGTTTCACGAGCGACACAAGACCTACTATCAGGACTTGGGAAAGCACTCGCCACAGTTCTTTTTGTTTCGCGACACGTACTTCTTCAATTGGATGTACTTTCGAGCTCGGCAGGCGACGCTGCCGCAGGTCAAAGGCTATTTCTCATTCGTGCAAGAGTATTACGCCGGCGAACCGTGGGAGCGGATGAGTCGCAAGCTGGATCGCGTGCAGCAACTCTGCAAATCAAATGGGACAGATTTCCGCGTCGTCGTGTTTCCGTTCCTGCACAATTTGGGGCCGGAGTATCCGTTTCATGAAGCTCATCGGAAGATCGTCGAGTACTGCTGGTCGCGAGGCATTCCGGTGTTGGATCTCGAACCGGAATTGACTCCGTTTGCTCCAAAAGGACTGACGGCCAACCGATTTGATGCGCATCCCAATGAGTTGGCTCATCGCGTGGCGGCGGAAGCAATTTTGGAAAAACTTCTGAAGGATTTCAGAACGATTGGAAATCCCTGACGCGACGGCTCATAATCCCGCGCCGGTCGTCGCCGTGGTGAGAATTGCTCGCCGCTACCTCTTCAACGAAACCCATTCCCCATCTTCCGCTAATGCCCACCAAAGTTTTTCGCCTGGAACGGGACGGCAACGTCTTGATCGTCATCCCGCAAGGAGATGCCATCGGATTTCGTTATCACGACGTCCACCAGGAATCCAACGCGATGCTGCAAATTCTCGACGATCCGTCGCTGTTGCACGTCGTTGTCGACTTCACGTCCGAGCTCATGTTGGGGTCGATCATCATCAGCGTGATCATCAAGGTCTGCCGCAGAGCCGGGGGCAAGGGTGGCAAGGCCGTCTTCTGCAAGGCTGCGCCCGATATGCTGGAAGTTCTGGAGACGATGAATTTGACTCGGCTGTGGACGCACTACGCCACGCGAGCCGAAGCGATCGCTGCCGTCCGAACGCCTTGAGTCGCTTCGACCAACGCATTGCGACCAAATGAAGTTCACCGAGTGAAGGACTTTTGCGTGACTGCTGCTGTGCCGATCGACATCGCTGCCTCAAGTCCTGTGGTTCGCCCAGTCGCGGTCATCGACATTGGCACCACGGCGATCCGCATGGCCATCGCCGAAATTGATGGATCGGGCGGCATCCGCATCTTGGAAACGGTGTCGCAAGGGGTCGATCTCGGCAAAGACACGTTCACGCGCGGGATGATTCGCCGAGCCACGATCGAGGACTGCGTCAAAGTCCTCGTCAGCTACCAACAGTTGCTGCGTGAGTACCAAGTCACCAGCACCGAACAAATTCGTGTCGTCGCGACCAGCGCAGTGCGCGAGGCTTCGAATCGCTTATCCTTCATCGACCGGATCTACATCGCTACTGGCCTAACGGTCGAGGCGCTGGAAGAAGCCGAGGTGAACCGGATCACGTTTGTCGGCATCAAGCCCTTTCTGGATTCCGAACGGATGCTCGCTTCGGCGAAGACGCTAGTTGTCGAGGTCGGCGGCGGCAGCACGGAAGTTTTGCTCGTACAGAACGGGCAGGTTGCATACTCGCACACGTACCGGCTCGGCTCGCTGCGATTGCGTGAGATGTTGGAAGAGCATCGCCTGCCGAAACTCAAAGTCCGCTCGATCATGCAGAGTCAGATCGGCCGCACAGTCGAAGAGATTGTGTTGCACGTTCCGCCGGAAGGCTCGACCGAACTGATCGCGCTCGGCGGCGACGTCCGCTTCGCCGCGTCACAAATCCTGCCGGAGAAAAAGTTGCAGCAACTCGGCAAGGTTTCGACCGCTTCGTTGGAACGCTTCACCGACAAAGTGCTGGAACTTTCACCCGACGAGATCGTGCAGAAATACCAAATCTCGTTTCCCGATGCCGAGACGCTCGGCCCCGCGCTGCTGGCGTACAGCTTGCTGGCGCGGACGCTGCATCTCGATCACATTTTGGTCACGAACGTCAATCTGCGAGACGGCTTGCTGAAAGACATGGCTGTGCGCGGTGCCTGGTCGGAAGATTTCTCTGAGCAAGTCATCCGTTCCGCGATCGACTTCGGCCGCAAGTTTTGCTTCGACGAGCATCACGCCACGCACGTTGCCTTTCTGGCCAAGAAACTCTTCGAGCAACTTCGCGAGCAACATCAACTCGATGCTCGCACCGGGTTGCTGCTGCACGTCGCTGCGTTGCTGCACGAGATCGGCCTGTATCTCAACACGACGAGCTATCACAAGCACTCGATGTACCTGATCCAAAATGGCGAGCTGTTTGGCCTCACGCGCCGCGATCAATTGCTCGTCGCACTCGTCGCCCGTTATCACCGTCGAGCCTCGCCGAAGCCAAACCATCCCGGTTACGCCCCGCTCGATCGCGACAGCCGCGTGATCGTCTGCAAACTCGCCGCGCTGTTGCGAGTGGCCATCGCGCTCGACCGCTCTTATTCGCAACGAATCCCGAACCTCACTTGCGAACGGGAAGACGACCGACTCGTGATTCAAATTCCTAACGCCGACGACTTGTCTCTGGAACAGCTCGCCCTCAAACAAAACGGCTCGCTGTTCGAGGAAACCTTCGGCCTGCAAGTCGTCCTGCGAGCCAAACAAGGCTGAGTCCGATCGTACTTGTTTGGGCGGAAGTGATCGTGACGGTTCGGATTTGTGTGTGATAGCATCCCCCCCCTTTGAAGGAGGTTGGTCATGTCGCAGCGAGTCACCGGAACAATCGAAGATGGCGTTCTGAAGTTGGATGAGCCGATCGGATTGCCCGATCGCAGCCGCGTGTCGGTCGTTGTGGAGCCGCTGACCGAAGTCGAACAACGGCTGGCCGCGTGGAATTCGATCAAGGAACGCCTGCGTCTGCGACCTATCAATTCTGGTGGTGAGCGTTTTAATCGTGACGAGCTCTATGAACGCGATTGACACCAACATTCTTGTCTACGCTTTCGATGATGCGGAACCAGTCAAGCGACTGAAGGCTGAGGCGTTGCTTGACCGTCTCATCGAGTCCGCAGACACAATCCTTCTCTGGCAAGTGGCCGTTGAGTTCTTGAGATGTCTGCGGCGATGGCACGCAACTGGACGAGTTTCTGCGGATGACGTCATCGACTTCTTTGAGGAAATCTTGTTGAGCTTTCCATTGGTCGTCCCAAGCCGTGAGGTTTTGCTTCAGTCGCAGCGGCTGTTTTCCAGATTTAGCCTCTCGCATTGGGACAGCCTGGTCCTCGCGGCGTGCAACGACGCGGAGGTCGATACGCTGTACTCCGAAGACATGCAGCACGAGCAAGTCTACGACGGAGTGAAAGTCGTCAATCCCTTCGTGTGATACGGATCGCAGAAATTAGCCGCGCGGCGCTAGCCCCGG
>JAYVQJ010000238.1:0-2559 GCA_043777235.1 Planctomycetia bacterium | reverse complement strand
GCCGCGCGGCTAATTCTGGGACTTCGTCTAACGCGGCTCAGATGCGATGATTTGCCTCGCTCGCCAGATCGAGTCGAGAACAGCGGAAACGTTTTCGGGCTCGGAGAACGGGCTCATGATGTACGACTTCAGGGCCACGATCGGTTCGCCGTAATCGGAGAGGCGGTAGCAATCGGTCAATGAGATCACGATGCCTCGGCCTTGCAGTGCTTCGTCGTGGATTAGTTCAAAGACACGGCGATTGTAGGCGTTGTTCGCTTTCAACTGATCGCGATACGCGGCATCCGTTTGTTCGAGCTTCGGGATCGTGAACGTATCGACGCCGTCGGGATAGACGCGAAACAGAGTCACCGCTCCGAAGTTGTCGGCGTTGAGCACCGTGGTCGAAGCGTGTGCCTTCAAGTGGCTCGAAAGCTCCGATGCCATCGTCACCAAATGGCCGAGCAACGCACGTAGACCGTCCTTGCCGAACAGCCGCAGGTTCGCGAGCGCCGACATCGGGCCGCTGCCACTCCGAGTCGTCTCCAGCGTGTACTTGCCGGGATGATGATGTCCCGATTGGAAGAGATATGGCGTCGCCGATTGATCGCGCGCGATGAGTTTCAGATCGGTCGCATTTCGCAGAAGAAACAGACTGCTGACGTAGGGCGCGAAGCCGGTCTTGTGGAAGTCGATCCCCAGCGAGTCACTCGCGCCGAGATGTTTGATACGTCGCGCGGTGCCGGCGAGTGCTCGCACGGTGCGCGGTTGAAAGCCGAGCGGGTTGTTGGCGAAGTCGTAATCGTTGAAGACGCTCCACGCCCAGCCGATCACGGCGTCAGCGTGAATGTGTGGCGTGTAATCGAGATCGAATTCGTCGCGCAGTCGGTCGCGAATCTCGATGATCGCGGCGAGGTCATCGAGGCCGAAGGCATCGGTCGTTCCCATTGTGGCGATGATCGCCGCGATCTTGCGGCCTTGCTTGAGCAGATCGCGCAGGATCGTTTCGAGCAGGCAAGTCCGCATCTCGTTTTCCGGAGACGTCGGAATCTGCACGACGTTCTGTTCGCCGAGTCCCAGCCAACTCGCAACGGTCAGGCAGGCATAGTGAGCACGATCGGAGCAGACGAGGACCGCCGGCTCACGCACGCCGGTTTGAGCGGTTCCGGGGCAGGCTTTCTCAAGACCGATCTTCGCTCCGTACAGCAGCGTGCCGGTGCCGCCGAAGGTGAAGACTCCGCCGGCTTGCTCGACCGGATAGCCGACCAGTTCGGCGGTCATCGACGTGACTTCGACTTCCGCGACGGAAACTCGGCGGCCCGATTCGTCGCTGCACAAGTTCGGATTGTAAATCGACGGCAGCATCCCACCGATGATGCTGGGAATGGTCGGGGCCGGCACGACGTTGACTTGTGCTCGCGGATGACCGGAGACGAACAGACCGGAGAGGTGCTCGACCAATTCCTCGGTGACATGTTCGAGCGTGCTCGGTTCATTCGCGACTCGGCACAACTTCGCGGCTGAATAATCCAGCGTCTCCGGCTTACCGAGCAGCGGGCTGACCGACTTCATCCGATCGACTTGGTCGAGTGCTCGTAAGAACGAGAACACGAAGTACGCATCGTGAACTCGATCCGAGACCGGCTGCGGAAACGCCTGCCGTAAATTCTGGACGATGTCTTGGTAGAGTGCGGGCATGAGAGACGTTTCGTGATTGCGGATCGCTGAAACAAGCTCTCCGCCATTCGTGTTGATCATTGTGGCCAATCAGCCGCAGGGCGCTCGCCCCGGTTTGTTTTCGCTGAACCGTAGACTAGCGCCCTACGGCTGATTTGGCAAAACATTCAACACGATGCAGAGTCAGAGTCGTGTCGAACTTGACGTGCGGATTCTCAACGCAGCGAGACGCTGCCGCCATCTCGGCGCGATTGCTTCTCACGGCCACCGGAAGACTCGCCGCCGGCCGCACATCGACCCTCTCATCGCAACGCTCCGCGTGGTCACTCGTGAATTTGGAAATTGTGAATTGGGTTGCAGGCAACAACCATCTCCGATCATCCTGTCTCACCATCCCGCTTTGTTCTTGCCACTTGGAGTCACCATGACCACGACCACCCCCGATATTCCTCGCGATGCGAGTCAAGAAATCGTCGTCCAAGCTCCCGCGCTGCGTGACTGGATCGTGAAGCTGCTGGTCAAGCAAAGCATGTTCGCCGTTGAAGCGGAGATCTGCGCCGATCGGCTCGTCGAGGCTGATCTGCGAGGCATTCACTCGCACGGCAGCCGAGCGTTGCCGCGTTACATCAAGGCGATGGACGAGGGGAGCATCGACCCGCGAGCCAGCATCACGACGGTCTGCGATACGCCCGCGATGGCGGTGCTTGACGGCAATCAAGGAATGGGGCACGTCGTCTCGACCAAGGCCATGCAGCTTGCGATCAAGAAAGCCAAAGAGGTCGGCACCGGCACCGTCGCCGTGAATCGCAGTCAGCATTACGGAGCCGCGTCGGTGTATGTGTTGCTCGCGATCAACGAAGGCTGCATCGGCTACAGCACGACGAGCACCGCGTATCCGACGGT
>JAYVQJ010000237.1:0-2560 GCA_043777235.1 Planctomycetia bacterium | reverse complement strand
CAAGAACTCGCCGCGCAGAACTTCGCGTCGAGCCTCGTCCGCCGGCAACGGATCATCGCTGGTCTCCAGCTTCACCAGGTCGATGATTTGATTCTGAGACTGCCCGCTGAGCGCGGCTTCCCATTTCGACATCACGCGCGGTTCGGGATTCTTCGTCGGCCCCCAAACCGATTCCTGCTCGAACAACGGCCAAAGCTGCGAGGTTGTCCGCGCGGTTCCGAATTCACGAATCGAGCAACCGTGAATCAACGTGATCGCCGAAGCCAATCCCGCGCCGGCCCAGACGCTCACGGCACCGAGCCACCATCCGGCAAGTCCAACGTTTCCTTGCAGCACCGCCTCAAACGCTGCGAGCGACCATCCGGTCGGCCACCACAGCAAGCGACGCCCTTCGAATGCGAGGCGAAGGCCGGGGCCAACGCCAGGAAGAATCTGAATCGGCAGCACACTGATCAGCAACAAGATGACGAACACCGCGCCGACGAGGACGATTCGCAGCGGGCTGTGAAACCATCGACCGAACGCCGCCGCGATGAGCAACGTTGTTGCCATCAGCGTCACGAGGTCCGCCGCGCCGAGTACCGTCCCCCACGTCATCGCCGGTCCCCAGTCGAAGCCAGCCTTGTTGAGCACGATCGCATGAAACGCCGCGATCGGTGCTGCGAACACAATTGCGAAGCCGATACGCCACATGATCCAGCGCCGTGCCAACCGTGCGTCGCTGAATGGCTGAGTTTGCAGGATCGTCCAAATCCCATCGGATCGCCCGGCCGCACGCCACGTCAAAGCGAACGCATAGCTCGACAGTAAGACGGCTGCGGACACCAACGAAGTCCCGTGGTCGATCTGACCGCCGACAAATTGCAGGCCTTGCGCCGCTTGGATGGCAACCGAGAAGATCGGGACCGGCAGCACGATCCCCGCCAGGAACAATCCGAACATCTCCCACCAACGACTCCAACGGCGACGGCTGAAGTCGGCCAACAACTTCGGCCGCTTGGCCAGCCGCTCGCGAGCGACTCGCCACACACGAGCTTCAAATTCCGTCGCTCGCAGGTTCATGGTTCGGCGGTCTCTCGCAGTTGAGCGAACAAGTCTTCCAACACGGCACCGGGAGCCGCTTGGCTCGATTCGCTGAGATTGAACATCGTGTCGAAAGCATGCAGCTTGCCGCCGTTGATGACGCAGACTCGGTCAGAGAACGATTCCGCCAACTCCAACAACTGCGTCGAGTAAATCACAATCCGCCCGCGCCGCGCCGCATCGCGAGCCAGCCTCCGAAACGCCGACAACCCCAGCGGGTCCATGCCCGAAGCGAATGGCTCGTCGAACAACCACAGCTCCGGATCGGCGATCATCATCGCGATCAAAGCGACTTTGTACTGCTGCCCGCGCGACAGACGTCCGACCGACGACTTGATCAGCGGCAGCAAGTCAAAGTCTTCGAGCAGTTCAACCACGCGCTGCTCGGTCCCCGGCTCGGTCTTTTCATACGCTTTCGCCACCAAGCCGATGTGCTGTAACACCGACATGCGCGGATAGAAGAACGGAAAGTCGGGCAAGAAGTGCAGCCGCCGCCGTTGATCCGTGCGACTGCGGCGGAAGAGCTCGCCATCGAACAACACCTCGCCCCGATCCGGCACCGAGATGCCGCTGAGACATCGCAGCAACGTCGTCTTGCCCGACCCGTTCACGCCGAGCAGCGAGATGATTTGCCCCGGCTCGATGTCAAACGTGACGTCTTGCAGCGCGTGGACTCGGCCATACGACTTGCTAACGTTTCGCAGTTCAATCTTCATGGCGGCATGTTGGCCCGCACCGCCGAGCCTTTCCAGCCTGCGACTCGTTTGGGAGCTGCGATGTCTCGCACCCGGCTTCGATTTGCCATCACGTTTCTCGTCTGCTGCGTCAGCGCCGCAGTGTCATTCGGCGATCCGCCACAGCCCGCAGACATTGCCTTTCAGGCTGACATCGACCAGACCGAGCAACGCTTCGTGCAACTCCTTCCGCCCGAGTTTCAGGCCGACAAGTCGCACGACTTGCTGATTGCGTTGCACGGCCACGGCTCCGACCGTTGGCAGTTTGTGCAAGACGCTCGTGACGAATGCCGAGCCGCGCGCGACGTCGCGGCCAAACATCAGATGATCTACGTCTCGCCCGACTACCGTGCGAAGACATCCTGGATGGGACCGAAGGCCGAGGCCGATGTCGTCCAGATCATTCGCGACCTCAAGAAACGGCATCGCATCGGCCGAGTCTTTGTCACCGGCGGCTCGATGGGAGGCACCGCCGCGCTGGCCTTCGCCGCTCTGCACCCCGATTTGATCGCTGGCGTGGCCTCAATGAACGGCACCGCGAATCTGTTGGAGTACCCCAACTTCCTCGATGCAATCAGTGCCTCGTTCGGCGGAACAAAGGCCGCGATCCCCGACGAATACAAAAAACGAAGCGCCGAGTACTGGCCGGAACGATTCACAATGCCGGTCGGCATCACGACCGGTGGCCAGGACACGCTCGTGCCGCCGCACAGCGTCGAGCGACTGGCCGCAGTGCTCAAGCA